>DATEQL010000831.1:0-9182 GCA_035272665.1 Allostellaceae bacterium | reverse complement strand
CGCTTCGGGCTGCACCGCCAGCCAAGGCCACGCCCAGATGTACATCATGGGCACCGTGCTGCGCCACGGCAGCGAGGAGCAGAAGCAGCGCTATCTGCCGAAGATTGCGTCGGGGGAACTGCGTCTGCAGGCCTTCGGGGTGACCGAGCCGACCACCGGCTCAGATACGACAAAGCTCAAGACCCGAGCGGTCAAGCAAGGCAACCACTATGTGATCAACGGGCAGAAGGTGTGGACCTCGCGTGCCCGGCATTCCGACCTGATGCTGCTGTTGGCGCGCACCACTCCGGTCGACGAGGTCAAGCGGCGTACCGACGGGCTCTCGGTGTTTCTCATCGATCTGCGCGAGAACCTCGGGCACGGGGTCGAGATCCGGCCGATCGAGGCGATGATCAATCACAACACCACCGAAGTCTTCTTCGACAACCTCGTGGTGCCGCCGGATAATTTAATCGGCGAGGAGGGCAGGGGCTTCCGCTACATCCTCGACGGCATGAACGCCGAGCGCATCCTGGTCGCCCAGGAATGCATCGGCGACGGCCGCTGGCTCCTACAGAAGGGCATCGACTACGCCAAGGAGCGCGTCGTATTCGACCGGCCGATCGGGCAGAACCAGGGGGTCCAGTTCCCGCTGGCGCGCGCTTATGCCGAGCTCGAGGCGGCCGACATGATCTGCCGCCGCGCCGCGGCGCTGTTCGACGCCGGCAAAGACTGCGGCGCCGACGCCAACATGGCCAAACTGCTCGCTTCCGAGGCGACCTGGCACGCCGCCGAGGCGACCTTTGCCACCTACGGCGGCTTTGCGTTCGCCAAGGAATACGATATCGAGCGCAAATGGCGCGAGGCCCGCCTCTACCAGACCGCCCCGATCTCGACCAACCTGATCCTCGCCTACATCGGCCAGCACGTCCTCGGTATGCCACGGTCTTATTGACCCTGAAGAGGGGCTGCCGGTCCATGCCCGCCATCCGCCGTCTCGCCGCGATTCTCGCCGCCGATGTGGCGGGCTACTCGCGCCTGATGGGAGCGGACGGGGAAGGGACGCTCGACCGCTTGAAGCGGCACCGCCGCCAACTCATCGATCCGAAAATTACCGAACACCGCGGCCGCATCGTCAAGACGACGGGCGACGGCATTCTGGTGGAATTTGCGAGCGTCGTCGAGGCGGTGCGTTGCGCAGCCGAGTTCCAACGGGCGATGGTCGATCGCGACAGCGAGCTGGCTGAGGACCAGCGTGTCATGTTTCGCGTCGGCATCAATCTCGGCGACATCATCGTCGACGATGACGACATCTTCGGCGACGGGGTGAATATCGCCGCGCGGCTGGAGGCATTGGCCGAGCCCGGCGGTATCTGCATTTCAGGCACCGTGCACGACCACATCGGCGACCGGCTTCCCTATGCTTTCGAGGACACGGGGGAGCAGAGCGTCAAGAACATCGCGCGGCCGGTGCGAACCTACGCGATGAGCGCGGCGGCGGTGGCCACGACGCCGGCCGCCCCGGTGCGGGCGGTCCGTCGCCGGCCTCCGCCCAGGCGCCAGCAATCTCGCAAGCCCCGCCTCTCGTCGCGTAGCGCCGAGGCAAAGCCGGCGCCGCGCCTGTCGATCGTCGTCCTGCCGCTTGCGAACCTGTCCAGCGATCCGGAGCAGGAATATTTCGTCGATGCGATCACCGACGATTTGACCACCGATCTCTCGCGTATTGCGAACAGCTTCGTGATCGCCCGCGGCACGGCTTCTACCTACAAGGGCAAACCGGTCGACGTGAAGCAGATCGGCCGTGAACTTGGCGTTCGCTATGTCCTTGAAGGCAGCGTTCGCCGGTTGGGTGAGGAGGTCCAGGTCAATGTGCAATTGATCGATGCCGAGACCGGCGCCCACATTTGGGCCGACCGGTTCGAGACCGACCGCACGAACCTGGCGAAAGGACAGGGCGAGATCACCAGCCGCCTCGCGCGGACGCTTCATGTCGAGCTTCTGGTCGCCGCAGGCCGCCAGATCGAGCAGGAAGAGAACCCCGATGCGCGCGATCTCGTCACGCGCGGCTGGGCCTGGATCTACCGGCCGGCCACCCAGGCCTCTCGTCAAGAGGCCCGGCAGGCTTTCGAACAGGCGCTTGAGCTGGACCCCGGATCGGTCGATGCCAAGATCGGAATCGCAACGGTCTTGCTTTCTAATATAAACTCTGGATGGAGCAAATCGCCCGAGCAAGATGAAGCACTCGCCGAACCATTGCTCAGCGAAGCCCTGGAACGCAACGACAACAGCCCGCGCGCGCACCATGCGATGGGAATGCTTCGTCGGTTGCAGAACCGCGCGAACGAATCGCGGATCGAACTCGAAAAGGCGATCGCGCTCGACCGCAATTATACGAGCGCGTATAATCATCTCGGCTGGGCGTTGATTGCGCTGGGCCAGCCGGAGACGGCGCTCCCCCACTTCGAGAAAGCCATCCGGCTCGATCCACAGTCCCAGAGTATATTTCCTTGGTACGCTGGAGCGGACGACTGTCATCTTCTTCTGGGCAATGCGGATGAAGCCGTCGATTTCCTCAGGAAGGCGCGCGCCGCTAATCCGCGGATTTGGTATATTCATTTCTGGCTTGCGGCGGCACTTGGACTGAGGGGCGATATCGATGAGGCCGAGACGGCTCTGGCCGAGTTTCTCAAACTCAAACCGGAATTAAACTCATTAGCCAAAGTGCGTGCTGCTCGGGAGCCTTCAACAATCCTCAATTCCTCGCCCTCGCTGAACGGACCTCGGATATCGGCCTGCGCCGGGCTGGCCTGCCCGACGAGTGAGCTATCGGGCCCGCGCGACTCGGCGATGATTGAAAACGTCAGAATCCAGTGATCCCACTACGCGCCGGCCGCTGCCGGGGATGATGCCGTGCCAGACCCTGCCCCCCGTAGGCCGGTCCGCGGGCGGTTCTCTCGATCGTGAGCCTCGTGCGCGGGAAGATCAGACCGGGGGTGGACGTCAGAACGTCATGCTGAAGGTGAGTCGCACCGACGCCGGCTCGACAGGTTTGAAATGAATGTCGTAAACCGGTGCCTTCTCGTTCGCCAATTGCGAGGGGTAGAAATAATCGATCTGGTGGGCGCCGGTATTATTGAACAGATTGAAGACGTCGAGCCACAGCTTCGCCTGCTCGGAAAATTTGTAGCCGATGCGCAAATCGGCGAGTGTGGTGGGTTTCGAGGTCGCGCTGTCGTCCTCGATCAGCGGCCGCCGACCGAAATAGCGAAAGCGCAGCGCGCCGAACCAGGGACCAAGATCCTCGACCGTAGCGCTCGCGGTGGAGATGAGGTTGGCTGAGTTCGGGATATAGCTGCCAGGATGGCCGGGCTCGGTATCGGCGGTGCCGGGGTCCCCATTGGCGTAGCGCGCATGGGTGGCCGCGAAATCGCCGTCGAGACGGAGCCAGGGAAGCGGCTTGTAGGAGGCACTCAGTTCGATGCCTTTGCGTTGGCTTGGCCGGCCCGGCGTGGTCTCGGCTTCGTCGCCGTCAAACGTCGCCTCGCTTGCCAGATTGAGCACGAAGAGCGCGCCCTCGAGTTTGAGGTTGGGCACGGGCTCCGACCGCAACCCGACCTCGTAGCCGGTCGCCTTGGTGAGCAGCGGCGTTTTTACCTGAGGCACGAGGGTGGGGTTCCCCTGCTGGAAGTTGATCTCGGTCTGCAGTGCATTCACGTTCGTCAGCGCGCCGCGCAAATCGTTGCTGTGAAATCCCTGACCGACGCTGAGGTAGTATTCGGTCTGGTCCCAGGGACCGAAGATCAGATTGCCCTTGGGACTGGTGATGGCCTGGACGATCGTCCCGGAATTGGCCTGGAGCGTGCTTTCGTCTGAGCCGTAGTAGAGATCCTCGCGCAGACCGGTGACCGTGCGAAACTTGTCCAGCCATTGGACCCGGTTTTCGATAAAGAGGCCGCCGCTCGACTCGATCACATGGTCGTCGCGCACAGTGAAGCGCACGACCCGCCCCGTGGTCTCTGCCAAATCGATGTGAATGTCGTCTGTACGGGTCTGAAAGCCGACGGTGTTCTGCGAGTCGAAACCAAAGACGCTGCCGGGGATCATATAGCTGACATTTCCGCCATAGATCTTACGCCGATCCTGCTGCACAAACTGGTCGCCGATCGGAGGGGGGAAAGTCACGAAGCCGTCGAAATTGTTGAACAGTTGCAGTTGGTAACCAATCAGATAGGCATTTGCTTTGAGCTGACCGGTGTCGGTCGTTGCAGTGTATTTGGTGGAGAAGCTGTGGCGCTCCGAGCTGCCGCCGTCGGTCGGATCGAGCGCACAGTAGAGGCAGATCAGCCCCTCGGTGACGGCACGCTGCGGGATTTGATTTGTCGCGTGGAAGGCATCGTTCATGTACATGCCGGTGAACGAGAACCCGTTCTCCGGATTCCCTTGGCTATAGTTCAGAACCAGGTTGCCTTTGTTGTAATTGTCCGGGATCGTCCAAGGTCCGTCGGCGTGAACGTATTCGGCCGCTACCAGCAAGTTGCCCGCTCCCACCGGACGCGAGGCCGCGCCGAGCCCACGGGCGTAGCCGAACATGCCACCGCTCATCAAGGCGAGGTCGTGAGGCAGGGTGTCGACGTAATTGATCTGCACCGCCCCGGCGGTGTCAAAGTCCCCCAAAGCCGGGAAATAAGGACCCTTGCTGTATTGCAAGGTGCTGATCAACTCGGGGATCATGAAATTGAGATCGGCATAGCCCTGGCCATGCGCATGGGTACGCATGTTGACCGGCATGTCGTCGAGCGAGATGTCGATATCGGTGCCATGATCGAGGTTGAAGCCACGTAGGAAATACTGGTTGGCCTTACCCTCGCCGCTGTGCTGCGTGACGATCAGCCCCGGCACGACCTCGAGCGTCTCGCCGACGCGATAGGCAGGCTGCTGCTGGATCTGCTCACCGGTGACGACCCCTTGCGAGGCGGTGTCCGGTGAGAAAAAGGCTCTGTCAGCCGGCGCGGACACGCTCAATTCGGGCAACGTGATTATGGCGGCGCCGGGGAAGCTGTCCCCGGCGACGGTGCCGGAATCTTCCGCTTGGGCCGCGCTCGTAAATCCGAGCGACACAATGAGCCCGGCGGTAAAGCCGCTCCAGGATTTGGATCTGTTGCGCCGCATACCACAGTAATATTAGAAGTAGAGGAGTAGCGCGAGATCACGCGCGCGCAATCAACTTCTCCCAGACAGCTTGGGGATCGGCTGATTGGCCGAATAGGGTTGACCGACACGTGGCGGCATTCGAGCGCATTGCTGCTGATCTCCAAGACCGGATATTCAGCCGGCTTGGCCGCTCATAGGAATATGCTGACATTGAGGCTGCGCTCGATCAGCCACACCGACGCGACCGCCACAATGCTCAATGAGCCGGCCCCGAGCACGAGCCGCGGATAGAGCCACGAGCCGCGCGACAGATAAGCGAGAGGCAAGAACGTCGCGACAATAGCCAATTGCCCGGCCTCGACGCCAAGGTTGAAGCTGACCAGCGATACCGCCAGCGCCGGCTTCGGCAACGCCAGATCCATTAGAACATTGGCAAAGCCCAATCCGTGTACCAAACCGAAGACAAACGCCACGATCCACAGTCGCCTCTCGATCAGCGGGTAAAGATTGTTCAACGCGGCGACGACCACCGAAGCGGCGATTGTCGACTCGATGAGCCGCGACGGCAGGGTAACGAACCCGAGCACTGCAAGGCTCAAGGTAATCGAATGCGCGATCGTGAACGCCGTGACGATGCTGATGACGTCGAGGAAAGCCTTGCGGAAGGTCGCGACGGCTTGCCATCTCCCGCCACGGTGCTCGAGCACAGCGGGGAGCAGCAGGGCACAGAGGAACAGGATGTGATCGAAGCCGGTCCAGATATGCCAGACCCCGGTCTCGAAGAAGTCGCGAAATTGGCTCCCGAACCCAATCGACTGCCCTTCCAACTGCCAGGTCTCGCGGTCGGGGCTGAAAACCGCCGTGTGGGTGCGGCCCTGCTCCTCCAACCGAAGCAAGCCGCGGTGCTGCGGGTCGAGATCGAAAAACAGACTGTATTTGATGGTCAAAACCCGCGGAGCGGCCAGGCAGTCGACGGCAAACCGCATGACTTCGTAGGCGCCGTCGCTGTGGTTGTCGATCAAATGCTCGGTTACCCGCATCGGGCAGCCGACGCCATCGGCGGCGATCGCCAGGCGAGCCAGCGCGTAGGCCGCGATTTCCTTGTGCTTCGCCTTTACCTCTCCCCAGGTGATCTCGCCGTTACCGTCGGTATCGAGCCCAATGGCGTAATCGAGATCGCGCAGCGCGATGTCCCATTGTCCGGTCAGGTGATCGCCTTCCCCCGAAAGCATAAGGTAGCTGTCGCTCGGCTTGTGGGCGTAAGCCGGCGCAACCCATAGCGACAGCAGCAAGATCAGGACGAAACGCCTCATCGATCGGCTTTACAGCGTAGCCTTTGTGGAGCGGTTCCTGCTGCGACGGCAAATCGCAGCAGGAATTCCGCTCTCTGAGGACTTTGGTTCTGCATTAGCGCTCTAGAGGGCAGTCCCGCGCGCCACCAAGCGCGGGCTGCACTTCCGGCTTCCGGGTCACGGCGCCGGCGGCGGCGGCACTGGCGCTACGCAGGGATTACTGCCCTGACCGGCGCTGCACTTGCCGTCGTACGGTGTGGGGAGGAACGGGAAGTTCCGGGCGATGCCGTTCGCCGTGATGTCGACGTCGACCACGCCCGGGGCGCCGGCGAGGAAATTGACGCCATCGCCGATGTGGTTGGCGATATAGTTGTTGCCACCGACCACGCGGACCGTGATGTCGGTGACATCGTCGTTCGGGCGGCGTCCGTTCGGATAGCCCGCCTTGTCCGTGGTCAACGCGGCGCCCAGCCGGCTCTGCATTTCGGGTGCGGTAGGCGGCACGCTCAGGTTGAGCCGCAGCAGTTCGGCGCATGGCTGGCCGCAGTTCGAGCCGCTCAGGGCTTGGCCAGGGTATTTCAGCAGAAGGCCGATCAGGTCGGTGCGGTCGGTTGCTGGTGAACCATTGATCGGAACGATGGGCACATGAAACACCAGGTTCAGCTCCGTGGCGACCACCGGATCCTGATAAAACGCCTGGAAATTGGCCTCGTCTTCCGGCTTCGAGGCGTTCCATTCGTCCTTGAAGGGGGTGGTGATGATCAACTCGTTCACCAGCGGGTTTGCCATGCGCGACACCTGGACGAATGGCCCGTCCTCGTCCGCCGGCTCACCGGGTTGGCCCAGCACTTTCACCTTCTGCCGGGAGGTGTTGGCGTATACCCCGATGAGGTTGTTGGTGGTCCCGGCCGGTTTGCCGTCGCTGGTAACGCGGGTGATCGGGACCTCGATCGCGATAGTGCTGATGTTGAATCCGGCGAAGCGGTTCACGCCGAACGGGTTGACGAAGTCAGTGTCTTCTCCTGACCCGGTAAGCGCAGGCAGGTAGCGGCGCAGGTTCAAGGTGTCGAACACCGCGCCCAGATCGATATAGAAGGTCTCGGCGCGCTGGCCGGCGAACACGCGGATGCCAGTCGCGGCGTCACTGTAGGTGCCTAGTGCGGCCAAGGCAGGATAGTCGGGCATCGTGGCTGGTCCGACGTTGGACGGAACCGCGACCAAAGTCTGGCCCTTGAACAATTCGGTCCGCTGACCGTGGCGGACCTCGGTCACGGTATAGGTTTGACGCCGGGTCAAGCCTTCCGATCCGGGACCGTCGAGTGCCGTGATCCCCCCTAGCGGGAGACTAGGCGCGATGACCGGGATGTGCGGGTTGCCGAGATACGGCAACGGTGAAGTCAAATCACCAGCGGCGACGACCGGCCGGTTCTCCGTCTTGAAGCGGAACTCATAGACGACGTCGTCGGCCTTGCCGTCCCGGTCGTTGTCGATGTGGACGGCGTAGAGCACGTCGTCGCCGAAGTTGAAGTAATTGGGCCCGTCGCTCGGGTCCTGCCCCGGGTTCACATTCAGTATGAACGTGACCCGCCGGTCGGCGGCGGGGCGCGTCAGATTCGCCGTGTCATAGCTGACAAAGGCGTAAACGTCGGTGTTGTCGGCGCTGGGGTCCAACGCGATAAGGGGTGCTTCGCGGTGGCTCGCCGCGTCGGCGGGAATGTCCCATGCAAGGGCGAATGTCGCCAGCAATGGGACGAATAGTTGCAGCGCGTGTTTCATCTTTCTGTCTCCTTCTGCGGTTAAGCGGACTCGACGCGCCGTTCAACCTCGCGGCGCAATGACCCGTTGGAGCTCCACATCCTCCAAGCGGGAATTCTTTAGCCACTTCCTCACCCCGTCGACGGCAGCAGCATCATTGGCGGCGAGGGCGGCCTCGAGCAGTATGCGAACATCCGCCGGCTCCTTCTGCACCTGCCAATTTTCCTGTGCGAGCGTCAGCGCCGCCTGCGGAGCGTTCAGCAAATGCAAGGTGAACCGAGCCTCTTCCCGCAGGTGCACTCGATCCCCGCGCAGGCGGCTGGCCGCGAAGCGGTCCCGCAGTTGTTCCACTCGCGCAGGCAGTTCCTTCGAGTGCTGTGCCTGCAAGGCCAGCGCGTAGCGCAACAGCAGCGGATCGGCGGCGGTCTTGTCTCGAAGCAGGAGGAGGACCTCCTCTGGCCGGTCGTTGTCCAATAGGAAATCCGCGTAGGCGCCGAGAACGTAGTAGTCCGCGGCATCGATGGCGAGCGCTGCACGAAAATGCGCTTCCGCTTCCGGCGCCATGCCGGCACGCGCCGCCATTTCGGCGAGGCTGGTCAATACCCAACTTCGAACCCCCGTTTCAGCAACGGGGTATCTGGCGAACACTGAGCGGAGCTGCTCATAGCTTTCGCGCAGCTTTCCGGTCGCCCCGTTCACATTGGCCAAGCAAGCGGTCCATACCGGTTCCCGCGTCAAGTCTTGCAGCGCGCGGCAGTCGCCCCCGGCTTCTTCGTATGCGCCCTGTACCTGATGCACCGTCGCTCGCATGAGCCGCGCCTGGACATTGCGCGGATTGGCGTTCAGTACCATCGCCAAATCCGCCAAAGCGACATCGAACCGGTGCATCCGCTGACGCAATGCGGCGCGCAAGAGCAGCACTTCCTGAGGTGGCGGGTCGCGGTCCCACCACGGCGCGAGCGCTGCTTGGGCATAGCCGGCATAACGCGGATCACCTGTGACGCG
>DATEQL010000830.1:0-6988 GCA_035272665.1 Allostellaceae bacterium | reverse complement strand
GCCGCTCGGCGCTTTCTTTCATACCGAGGTCGGTCCACTGAACCGGATCATCCACATCTGGCCTTATGACGATCTCCAGCACCGCACCCGGGTGCGTTCCCAATCGATCCCGAACTGGCCGCCGAAGATCCAGGAATTCATGATCGAGATGGAGAGCAATATCGTCAACGCCGCGCCGTTCTGTCCGGCCTTCACGCCAAGGCAGCACGGTAATCTGTACGAAATCCGCACCTACACGATGCAGCCCGGCGTCGCCCAGCAGGTCGTCGCGCGCTGGGCCGAGCGGATCGAGGGGCGGGTCAAGCTGTCGCCATTGGCGGCTGCGGGGCATACCGAGCTCGGCCCGCTCAACCAATGGATCCATATCTGGGCGTATAAGGACGCGGCCGAGCGGTTCCGGATCCGCGACGAGGCCCGCACGACCGGCGCCTGGCCGCCGCAGACGCGCGGCATGTTCGTCAAACAGGAGAACATGTTCGTCGTCCCGGCTTCGTTCTCGCCGTTGCGATAGGCTCAGCCCGTCACCAACCCAGCCTTGCGAGCGGCGTCCCGTCTTCCGCAGAGGTTGGGCCACGGCGAACAGCAAAAACAGTGGGTGCCCTGTTCGGAAGAGAGGTCGCCCCCGAGGAATTATGCAGACCGCGTTTGGCCTGAGTGCGGCCTCTTTCGCAATTCCGCCACCATTCCCTTGCCGGCGCGATTTGGCCCCACGCCGGCGCCAAAAATTCCACTGTCGGCCCGGCTTGCACGCCGATCCTGATAAAATCATCGCGGCCGTAGCCGCTGCTAAGCGCGAGCGCCGGCTGTGGCTTTGGTAAGCGGACCTTGGCCGAAGCGCGCGGCTATGACGGAGTTGCGCCGATTCCGGTCGTTCGCGAAACCACGATCGAACCGTAAGGTTCGACCCGTTGCGAACTCCCGGGCTTTGGGCGACGATAGTCCATGCCGACGCTCATTGAGATTGTACCCGCGCAGCCAAGCTGGCGAACGGACTTCGAGACGTTGAAGATCGCCATATTGCGTGCAGCGCCGGCCGGGTCGCGTGTGCATCACATCGGGTCGACCGCCGTTCCAGGGCTCGCTGCCAAGGACATCATCGACATTCAGCTTACCGTGGAAAAGTTGGATAGTGTCAATGACGGCGCACTAGCGACAGAAGGATTTGAGCGCATCCGTGGCTTAGCTGACCACTGTCCGCCCGGTTTGCAGCTAGACGAGACCGAACTCAAAAAGCGCTTCTACGAAAGCCGTGGCCGACCCGCTAATCTGCATGTTCGTGAGGGTGGACGTTTTAATCAACGCTATGCACTGCTCTGCCGCGATTACCTACGCACACACCCTGTTGCTGCGGCTGCATATGTGCTAATCAAGGAACGCCTCGCCAGGCGGGCACCGGCGGATGAGGACGCGTACTACGAGATCAAGGACCCGGTCTTCGACATCATCATGGCGGGCGCTAGCGAGTGGGCCGCACGAACCGCATGGAGCGAGCCGCCTGCGGACTGAAGTCCGCAGATCGCCCAACTTTGTCATTCCCCGATCGCGCGGGCAAGGTCGTTTTAGGGGCAACAGCACGCGCTCGGTTTGCAATTGCACGACGGTTCAATTGCGCCGAAACCAGCCGTTCCCCTGTCATGGGTCGAACGAGTCAAACCGTCAACGCGGAAGTCCCCGACCGCGTTGCCTCATCGCCTAACCAGGCTGCTTCGGCGGCCTGGGCTGGAATCGGAAACATGGCAGCGATCTCGGCCGCCGCTACGATCGCGCACAGTATCTCTATGTAGTGGCGATGGCCTGAGTGCTCCTCGGTATAGGAGCCTGGGTGGAGGTGAGTACTTGGCACGTCGGCGTTTCCTCCCGGCCTCTCACTCTTCGACATGGCCCTCCTCCCTTGTTACCATGTTGCTCTTATAGCGGCGGCAAGGTGCCGGAGGCGGCGACCGCGAACGCCATTGTCCGTCTGTTGCAGGCCGCCGGTGCCTGCACGACGATCAATCCATATGAACGCATATTACCTCTTTACTCGCCCCGCCCGTGCTTCGTCTTGCCCGCTCAACCTACCAGTCGGCACTTTTGAGTTCGCCAACAGTATCCGACCGTGTTCTTCCACGAGGCCCGCAACATGGCTTCAATGCAACGTGTGACGAACGCTGAACACGCTATATGAGACCTGACGGCCCTGGGTGCGCTTTGCCTCACCATTTGCTCGCCGCGTGAAACCGTACCTTTCTGGTGAAATGCGCACGCGGCTCCAAGACAGCTGGCACAGGACTTACAAAATGGACATCTAGCGCACCCTGGACTTTAGGGATTCACCCGTACGTACACCCCGGCAGAACCCGGTGCATGCGTCATGGCCTGCCGCATGCGCGGCGAATTGGGCGAGGAATGTTGCTGTTGCTCCTTCCACTCCGGGCTTTCGGGCACGGCCGTACTGGCAAATTCGTAGACCGTGCTATAGCCGCTGGTACCCTCGAGAACCCGATAGCGGCGGGCGTAGATCACTCCCGGCACCTTGCGGTAGCCTGGCACATATTCCCTACTGTACCAGGCGTTCCACTCCGCATCGACCTCGGCGGGGACGGACATGCGGCCAATCTGCAACACCGGCGCCATGCCACGCTCCGGCATTTCCAGGCCGTCCGGGTAAATCTGTTCCCCGACAATGCGTGTCAAATTCTTCCCAATCACGGACGGCGAGACTTTCTGTCCCCACGGCGTCCGCGGCCGGTTGGTAAACGCCGGCGTCTGCATCACCGCCACGCTTTCCAGTTCATAGCATGCCAGGTACTGCGGGCCACCCTTGACCGCCTCGTAGCGGGCCGCTGAGAGAATGCCGGGCACCGACAGCAATTCCGGTAGATGTTCCTTAATATACCACTCGTTGAATTCCTGCACGTGCTGGGTGTCGATATCAACGTACACCATGAAAATCCCGCGACCTTTTTGTGCCATGTTTCCGTCTCCTCTGTGAAGCGTAGCCGCCATCGTTTTGCCTCGTCTCGTTGGCACCCGGTCCTCACGCCTGGAGCCCAGGAGAGACACGAGACACCAACTGGGGGGCCATCTTAGCCGACATTCCCCAGATTCCGGGGCTGTTGAGCGCGATCTTCCGTCTCATCGAGGCACACCGCAATGAAATTCGGGCGCAACCAGCCTCGTTCGCAGCCAATCGTTCGGGTTGCTCGCCTCGCGCGTCCGGAACTCGTGGCTTTGCTTCATTCCAGGCACACCTGTGCCTTCGTCGTCTGTCTCATCTGACACCGCCGCTGTCATGCCGGAGCGGGCGGCGCCTGTAGCCGGGCGATGAGCGACAAGATTTCCGCAAACATCCGCCGCGGCACCGCGACCTCGGCCATCTGGAACGTGACGTAGCGACCGTGGCTGACGACCTTGGCGCCGATCTTGATCAGCGTCTCGCGCAGGCTGGTCAACGACCACGGCTCCGCGGTCTTCGGCATCGCCAGCGTCCGCATGAAGTTGCCGAGATTATAAGCCAACGCGTGGAGCTGGAGGCGGACGGCGTTGGCAGCGAAGGAGCGGCACGACAGGCGGGTCCACTTGATCGCGCCCTTGCCTTCTTTGATGTACTGCTCGCAGGTACCGCGGTGGTTGTAGAAGGCAACGACGCGCTCAGCCGGCCGCGCCAGGTTGGTGACGATGAAGCCGACGCGCGGACAAAGCTCGCCGGGGTGCCACTCGACCTTGGCCACCACTCGTCGCGGCTGGTTCCATGAACCGGCCTGGCAGCTGAAGCTGGAATAGTAACGGCGCACCTCCTGCGGCGGTCGACCGACCGGACGCTTGAGGAGGTGGCCGATCTTGTCCTGCAAAACCCGGTTGGCCGGCAGCCGGATCGTATAACTCATGCCTTCGGCTTCGAAGAATTCGTAGACCTCTGGGTTGGCGAAAGCGGCGTCGCCGCGGAAATAAAGGCGCTTCACTCTGCCGCGGTAGCGCGAGCACTGTGAAAATCTGCGACAGATACCCGGAGCATCTGGCCCGTTAAGCCGCGTGCGGGAGGCGGGACCGCCGCGCACGAAGGAGTTTGATTTCGGCCCGCTTCGCCTCGAACTGGTCCGTCAGGCTGCTTAGGCCGTAGCCGTGCCCACTGACCCCGGGCTCTCGCCAGCCGCTATTCATGCCCGAGGATAAGCACCGCCGCCGCGATTAGCCGTCGCACGTCGTCCTCCGTCCCGACGGTGATACGCAGATAGGGCGCCGTGCGCGGTTTGTTGAAGTGCCGCACCAGCACCGCATGTTCGCGCAACGCCGCCGCGAATTCCGGCCCGCCCCGCGCCGGATGCCTGGCGAAGACGAAATTCGCGCTCGAAGGCAGAACGACAAAGCCAAGCCGGATTAGCTCCCGCGTCATCGCTTCGCGTCCTGCGACGACCCTCGCGCAGCTCTCGTGGAAGTAGGCGTCGTCGTGAACCGAAGCCGTCGCGCCCGCCTGGGCGAGGCGGCCGAGCGGATAGGAATTGAAGCTGTTTTTCACGCGGTGGAGCGCCTCGATCAGCCCCACGCCGCCGAGCGCGTAACCCACGCGCAACCCGGCCAGAGCGCGCGACTTCGACATCGTCTGCACGACCAGCAGGTTCGGATGATCGGCGATGAGTGGAACCGCGCTCTCGCCACCGAAATCGACATAGGCCTCGTCGATCACCACCGGGATATCGGGATGATCTTCGAGCAGTCGGGCGATTTCCGCGCGCGGCAGCGCGACGCCGGTCGGCGCGTTGGGATTGGCGATCACGATCGAGCCCGCCTCGCGCCGATAATCCTCGACCCTGACGCGCATTTCGTCGTCCAACGGCACAGTCTCGCAGGCGAGGCCGAACAATTGCGCCCACACGGGATAAAAGCTGTAGGTGACGTCCGGAAAAAGCAGCGGCTTCGGCTGTTTCAAGAGCGCGACGAATGTATGCGCGAGCACTTCGTCCGAGCCATTGCCAACGAAGACCTGTTCGGGCTTGATCCCGTGATGGACGGCGAGCGCCTCGCGCAGCTCCTGCGCCTCAGGATCGGGATAAAGCCGCAGGGTGTCCACCGCTGCGGCTCGCATCGCTTCCAGCGCGAGCGGCGAAGGGCCGAACGGGCTTTCGTTGGTGTTGAGCTTCACCAGATTGGCGATGCGCGGCTGCTCGCCGGGCACATAGGGCGAAAGCTCACGCGCGATCCTGCTCCAGAACGCCTTCATTTTAGGAGTATAGGCAAGTCATGAATTATTGGATATTCACCCATTTCGGCACAAGTATTTATGTATCCCTGATTCGCGATGGGCCCTCTTCGATCTCCAGGCGGGCAAGGTCGCCGGCGGCAGCTAATGTAGATCGTTGCCTCAACCCTGGTCAAAGCCGCTATCCCGCCGGCGCGTCTCGTGCGCCAAATGCCGGCCGCACGGTGCGAAGCTGACCAGGAGAGCCGAATGGGTCTTAAGTCGCGATAGCCCAGAAGCCTCTGTGTTACAGGCAGGAAGAACTCCGAGTGACGCCGTCATTGCCACCCTCCCGCGGTGCACGAGAGACAGAGCATTAACGGGCGGCGAGGCGGCGCCCCTCGACCAGCCCTGGCGTGCTTCTCACCGGAGCGGTCATGATGATGCGAAAGCCTTGCTCCAGGCGCATCGCCACGTCATCAGCCGTGGCTCCCGTCGCACAGGGGACGCCGAACTCTTTGCAGGCGGCCAGGACGCGCAGCAGATTTTCTTGCACGTCTGGATGGCTGGCTTGGCCCCGCAATCCCATCGACACCGACATGTCCCCGGGGCCTGCCCAGATGGCGCCGATGCCCCTCACCTGACGCAAAATGTCGCGTATGTTCTGCACCCCTTCTGCTTCTTCGACGATGCCCATCAGTAAGATATTGCCCTCAGGGTCCAGGGGCCAGAGGTCGGCGGCGTCGTAGTATTCCTGCGGGGTCAGGCCCCAGTATCGGGAGGCGATGCGATTGCCCCAACCGCGCTCCCCAGCCGGTGCAAAGTCTTGCACCCCCGGCACCTGGGGATACCGTGCCGCCGCGACTGCGGCTTGGGCGTCCTCCACTGTGTTCAGGTGGGGCAACACCAGACCATACACACCGGTGTCCAGCGCCTGCTTGATCACCCACTGGTTGCGCTCGCGGGCGTTCGGAGGAATCCGGACCATCGGCACCACGTCGGGTTGCAGGTTGCCCTTCTCGGCAATCCTTTTGCGGTTCAGCAGCACTTGCAGGGAGCTACGCAGGGTGGTGAAGCTAAAACCCTCGTGTTCCATTTCAATGATGACCGCGTCGTAGTCGGCATCAGCAATGTAGGTCAGGTCATCCAGACTGCCGTTAGGGACCGTGCTGGTGCTGAAGACCGGCTTGCCGTGCTCGAGGAGGTCGATGATCTTGTTGTAGCGCATCTTCTCAGCCATGTTTTTCCCCTTCCAGTTTCCGGCTTGGCTGCTGGTCTCTCCCTCTACCCTTCGCTCTCCCTACTGTAGGCCCCTTGCTGGTGTGATACACACCTTGGCCTATCAATCGCTTCCAACGAGCATGAGCGACCCGGTTTTCGGGATGAAATCATTATCCGCCGCCATCGGGTACACGACCACGGGATGGAGGCTAATCCGCTAAGGGCACGATAGCGGTCAGGCGGTCCCCACCGACGCTCCGGCTGGTGTGCCCTTGTCCCGTGAGGTCTTCGAACAGGACGGCGTCTCCAGGGCCGAACCGCCGGGTGGCCCCATCGCCGATCACGACCTCCATCTGGCCTCCGGAGAGGAAAATGGCGTACTGGCGGCGCGGCGCATTGTGCCAATCGCTGAAACGGCCGTTGGGCGAACGCGTGAAGGTGATACTGCTGGCTGTCTGCTCGATTGACCTCTCCATGTCAGGTGGGAGCAGGTCCAGGTCCTCAAAGTGTGACTGACCATCCGTGCCGGTATAACATCTGACAAACGCCATGGGCATTCCTCCTGGGGTCCCAGTGAAGGCAGCGAAGTCCATAGGGCCTTGCCCCTCG
>DATEQL010000829.1:0-16917 GCA_035272665.1 Allostellaceae bacterium | reverse complement strand
CAAAGTTGCCGTGGTTAACGAGGGCGAGATTCTCAGACGGCGCAAGAACTCACCGTGAAAAATTTTTCTTCTCAGCGTGAATAACGGGTGAAATCGGTGATTCGGCGTCGAATGAGCCCTATCGCGGCATGAAGGTTGCTACCGCCTCGGGGAGGGATGCGCATATTTGATCAAGGGCACGCGATGGGAACACAGGTATCACGACCAACCAACCGGTCGATTCGCGCCTGATCGCACACACGTCGCTGCTCTCGCCCCGTGAAGGGCATTTTCGGATCCCCGCAAAAAAATTTGGTGACAAACACGGAAGAAAGCGTCAAAAAATCGTGAAATAAGCGGGATTGCGCGACGAAGGGATTGCGCCGGTGGATGGGGAAACGGAAATGCGGCTATCTGTTCCTACCGAACTGGTTACCGGCGGGCTTCGTTCGCGGGAGGTTTGACCATCAGCCTCCCCGTGCCGCCCGATGAAAACGCTTTCTTGTGAGTCGCTGATCGGAGATGTCGCTCATGGAAAGCCTGCCACCTCCGAACACCAAGAGATGGGTGATCCGTCGCAAGGCCGCGGTGGTCGCCGCGGTGCGCAGCGGCGAGATTACTCTCGAGGAGGCTTGCCGTTGCTATCAGCTATCGGAGGAAGAGTTCCGTTCCTGGGAACGCGCGTTTGAGACCCATGGCCTTGCCGGTCTGCGCGCTACCCGCATTCAGCAATATCGCGTGCCTCGTCCTGCGCGACCCCGCTCCGCCTCGCTGAAACAGCCGGTTGAGTCGAGCCTTTTGCGCCGGGCTAAGCCCTCCGCAGTTTTCTAGTGGGATCTTACGCTGGATGGCGGCCGTGGCGGATCGAGACATCTGGGGGGCATTACTAGACATCTGGGAGGCGTCACTTATGAGCAGGCCACGGAATACCGCCCCGCCTGTTGACGGGGCGCACTATCGAGAAATTGCGCACGGGCTCCGCAAACTGGCCCGCCAGTGTCGCTTCGCCGGCGCCCGGAGGGAGCTATTGCAGCTCGCGGCCAGTTACGATCGGAGAGCCGATCATTTCGACGGTCGAGCGCTGTAACGGCTTCTCACTGGAACCCGCTCGCGGCTCGCGTTGCAGGTGGTCGCAGAGCCGCGCGACGGAACGATAGACAGCGTCGAAGTCGAGCAGCCGCGCCGAGCCCGTCGATTCCCCCGCCGGGGTTCGCCGTCAGCACGACACTCGATCTCGTGCAAGATATTGAAGCCTATATCAGGATCTTGGCGAGCGCGCTCACAATCTCGGCATGATTCGGAGAACGCGGGCTAACACAATCGCGTGGAATCTATTCGCGTGTCGCCTCCATTCTGACCAGTAAGCGGGACCCCGGCCTTCGCGAGGGCATCGCAAAAGAGGTCGGCGTGCGGGCTGGCTCTGCCGGGATAACGACGCCGGAACCCCGCCACCGTTAGCCCCGGTTCGAGCTCAAGTAACCGTCGCGCCGACGCCTCTGCTTCGTTCTCGCGGCGAGCCAGCACCAGTGCGATTACGAGCAGCCGATACGCCGACGTGTAAGTCCGGTTCTCCCGTAAGGAGCGCAAAGCGCACTCGATCGCCCGTTCGTACTGGCCGTCGACGAGATAGGCCATTCCAGCGTAGGCGTTATAGGCATACATGAGAGGATCGTAAGGCGACAGCGCCATCGCCTTGTTGATCTCTTCGATGGCCCGAGGGCCGTTGCCCATCCAGGCATGCGCCGCTGCGCTCCACATCCAGGCCGGCGCGGCATTGGCGTTGATCTGCAGTGCTGCCTCGAAACGGCGGAACGCGAGATCGAAATCCTTGTACAGGTAGGACGCGACCTGGCCGTGAACGGCGAGCGCCATCGGTTCCATGCTGTTGCATTCGATGGCCACCCGCGCAAAGTGGTCGGCCTGGGTCGCGTCATCCGCCGGATCGGGCGACCATCCCTGTCCGACGCGCAGCACATGCCAGTAAGCCCGCCAGGCAAGAGCAGCCGCGTAGTGTGGATCCTTCGCGATCGCGACGTCGAACAGCGCCTCCGCGGTTTCGAAGACCGTGCGCGAGGAATTGTGCATGTTCTCCTGGGCGCGCAGAAAGAGGTCATAGGCTTCGAGACTGTCCGGCCGCTTGACGCGAATGCGGTTCAGCTCGGCGGCGTGCAGGTAGGGCGCGACCTTTTGAACGATCATCTCGGACAAGCGGTCCTGAACCTCGAAGAGGTCAAGAAATCTTTCGTCCAGTTTTGCAAACCACAACGCCGCCCCCGACTGCGTATCGGTGAGTTCGATCGTCAAACGGAGGCGATCCCCAAGGACCCGCATACTGCCCGAGAGAACGTAGCGGACCCCCAACACATTGCCGATCTCGCGCGGATGACGATCCTGGTTCCTGAACGCCAGTGTCGACAGCCGCGAGATCACGAAGAAATTCGGAACGCGAGACAACGCTTCGATGAGGTCCTCGACGAGCCCTTCGGCAACGAAATCATGTGCGGGATCGCCGGTGAGATTGCGAAAGGGCAGCACCGCGATCGAGGGTTCACGCCTGGACTCGGGTCTGGGGTCGTGCCCGGGAGCGATGACCGGATCGCTTTGCTTCTCGATCCTCCAGCGCGCGGGCGACAGAGCAGGCGACCCCCCCGCCGCGATCTCGCTCGACCCGATGCCGGCGGCTTCCTCGTAGATCGCCGGAGGAGTCATCTGCGGCGAATCGCCCCGTATGGCTTCGTAAACGGCAATGGTCTCCCTGGAAGGAGGCAAGTCGAGGACCGTCAGCAGCGCTTGCCGGCAACGCTCGAATTCGCGAATCGCCTGGGCGCGGTCGCCCATTTGGGCAAAAGCCTTCATCACACTGCGCACGGCGCCCTCGTGCGTCGGCTCGAAGTTGATCAGTCGGCGTGCCGACGCTGCGCGCACCTCCGGTTTCGCGTTCTGTTCGGTCAAGCGATCGAGCTCCGCCTCCAAAATCTTCCGTACGCGATCCTCGAAGCGCGTTCGTTCGCCGGCGAGCCAGTGATCGAAGGAGGGAGTGATGCCGTCGAGATCTTCGAGCAGTCGCTCGCCGTAAGGTTGGACGAGATTGCTGGTATCCGCAGTTGCGTCAGCGCTCGCCTCAAGGATCGCGAGCGCATCGACCCAGCACTTCCGGACATCGATGCGAACGCTGTCGCGGCCGATTTCTACGAGGCCGGGAACGTGGCGATTAACGATGCTGTTGAGCTCCGAAAGCGATTGGCGCAAGCTCATGCGGGCCTGCGCGTCAGCCGAGCGATCCCATAACAAGCCTACGAGACGGCTGCGGGAAACACGCTCGCCCCGCTCGAGGCACAAGCAGGCCAGCAACCCGCGTGTTTTTCGTCCACGCGGCAGAAAGTCGGCCCCGCCGGGTGCCAAGGCCCGCATGGCGCCGACCAGATAAATTCTCGGCAACGCCCGCGGCACCCACCCGCCTGCATAGACAGGAGCGATGTAATCTTCCGCCGCGCTAAGATTCGATCTCATCCCTTCGCCCTTTCCGAGCGTCCTGGATGAAATGTGAGAGGCCATTTCGGGGCGCAATATCGTGCCCGCCCTCCCTGTGCCGCAATAGCATTAACCATCTTTTACGCGCCTCGCAAGGCATGGTCATCTCTCAAGGGGTCCGACCGGCCCGCCCGAAAGCACCCGAACCGGAACAAACCGAGAAAATTGTCAGGCACGTAACCCGTCTATAGAGTGAGATATACCCCTGGTTGTGCATCAGGAAGCCCCCTCCTCGCAAGCCGGGCGAAGCACGGTAAAGTTCGCACCGTTCGGCGGCGCCCAGCGCCGTCTCCTGGTCGAAGAGGGCCGGCTGCCAGTCGAACCACGCACCCCTTCTGCCCGGGTGGCGCTCATCCTCAGGTTTGTCTTTGGATGCCGGCAAATTCCTGTCCCTCCATCTGCCGCGCCCGCAGGGGCCGAAGCACGAAAAGCGCGAGTGCCACCACCAAGACGTTCATAATGGCCGTGACGACGAACACGACGTGCCAACTGCCGGTCGAGACCTTGATCACATTTGCTAGTGGAACGAGAAAGGCGGACGCGCCTTTGGCGGTATACAGGAGGCTCAAATTCGTTGTCGCGTATTGCGGGCCAAAGCTATCTGTGCAGGTCGACGGAAACAGGCTGAAAATCTCGCCCCAAGTTAGGAAGATCAAGCCCGCAAAGATTACGAATGCCCACGGTGCGGTTCCGGCCGATCCGAGCAGCCAATAGCTAACCGCTCCCAGACTGAACGCGATGGCCATTGTATATTCGCGGCCGATCTGATCGGAAATCCAGCCGAACAACGGTCGCGCTAATCCGTTGGCAACATTGTCGACCAGCAACGCGACGGTCAAGGTGCTGGCGCCCCAGAACAAGACCGTGTTGGCCACGTTGAAATCCCGGGCAATCAGCGCGATCTGAGCCGTCGCCATCAGACCGCTGGCGGAAACCAGAACGAACATCGCATAAAGGATCCAGAAGACGGGAGAGCGCAGCACGGCTTTCGGCGAATAGCTTTGGGCCGTCTGGATCACTTTAGCCGGCGCGGCGCCGGGGGTTTCCCCTCGGAGGGGTGCGCGCAACCACCATGCCAGAATAAGAACGACGCCTCCTTGGATCAGCCCGAACCAGAAGAACGCCGCCGCATAGCCGCTCGTGTCGATCACCGCACGGATCGGAATCACGGTCAAGGCGGCACCTGCTCCGAAGCCGGCGGCAGTCAGGCCCACCGCCAGACCGCGTCGATCAGGAAACCATTTGACCGCGTTGCCCACGCAGGTCGCGTAGATCGCCCCAGCGCCGATACCGGAAATAGCGGCCCCGAGGTAGAGTACCGGCAAGCTTGCCGCACTTGCATTGATGATCCAGCCGATCGCGATCAGGATGCCGCCAGCGGCGACCATGAGCTTTGGGCCGCGCTGCGGCCCGATATAATCAACGATCCAGCCCTGGACGGGGGTTAGCCAAGTCTCGAGGGCGACGAAGATGCTGAACGCCAGCTGGATATCGGCGACAGCCCAACCATGCGTTTTGTTCATCGGGTTGACGAAGAGGGTCCAGCCGTATTGCAGGTTGGCGATCATCACCATGCAGATGATGCCCACTCCGAGCTGGACCAGCCGGACGGACGCCAGCGGGGCGGTGGTCGGAACACGATCGCGTGACATTCGGTAATCCTCCCTTGGATCATTTTGCTATTTCGATCGCCGAATAGTAGCATCGGCCGAGCGAGCGGAAGAATAGAATTAACCAAGAAGGCCGGGAACCAATGGAAGGGATCCGTCCGATACCCTATTGAGAGCCCAGGATTCGATGAGCTTTGTCGGCCGCCTCATTGCCGGCGCCCGCGACCTCTCCTTCGGCGGGCCGCTTGGCGCGTTGCTCGAACGCGCAAGGCGCCACATTCCCAGTTGGCACCTGCACGGCGGCGGGGAGAGCAAGGATGGCGACCCGCGACGCCGCATCGCCTTCACGATTGCGGTGATCGCGCTTGGAGCCAAGATGGCGAGGGTCGACGGTGCGGTTACCCGCGACGAAGTCACCGCCTTTGGGGAGGTGTTTCAGATCCCCCCGGGCGAGGAAGACCACGTCCGGCTGGTGTTCGACCTCGCCCGCAAGAGCACCGCTGGGTTCGAGAGCTATTCGCGCCAGATCGGCCGCCTGTTCGCGAGCGACCCGGCGGTGCTGGAAGATCTGCTCGGTGGGCTGTTCCATATCGCCCTCGCCGATGGTCATGTCTCCCCCGCCGAGGATGCCTATCTGCGGGAGGTCGCCCGGCATTTCGGCTTTGGCGCCGGCGAGTACACCCGCATCCGAGCGCACCACGTCGGCGCGGAAGAAGAGGGGGCCGAGGATCCGCACGCTATCCTCGGGGTCGGTGCGGACGCTTCTCTCGGCGCGATCCACGAGGCTTACCATCGGCTGGTGCGCGGGAGCCATCCCGACCTCGTCATCGCGCAAGGTCTGCCGCCCGAATGCATTGCGCTGGCGACGGCCCGGATGGCGCGCATAAACGCCGCCTACGACCGGCTGGCAAAAGGCGTGGGGGCGCCCGCATGATCCTACCGGAGGTCCGCGATCGGCCTTCGCCGAACCAGGATCGCCGCGGCGAACCAGCCCGGATCGACATGCTGGTGGTGCATTATACTGGTATGACGACCGCAGAGGCGGCGATCGAACGACTGTGCGACCCGGCGTCGCGGGTCAGCGCCCACTACGTCGTCGAGGAGAACGGGACGATCTGGCGGCTCGTTCCCGAGGCGCGGCGGGCCTTTCACGCCGGCCGCTCCCGCTGGGCGGGCGAGAGCGACCTTAACGACGTCTCGATCGGGATCGAGATTGCCAATCCCGGTCACGAGTGGGGGTATCGCCCGTTTCCAGAAGAGCAGATTGCCGCGGTCGAGCGACTTTCCTGCGACCTCCTCTCACGCTACCCAATTCCGCCCCGCCGCGTTGTCGGTCATTCGGATATCGCTCCGGACCGCAAGGCCGACCCCGGCGAGCTCTTCGATTGGCCCCGCCTCGCCCGTGCCGGTATCGGGATTTGGCCCGAGCCGGCGGCCAATCTCACCGATGGGCGCGGCAGAGGCATCGGCGTTGTCGAGCGCGCCGGCGCGCTCGCCGATCTCGCCGCCATCGGCTACTGGGTCACTACGGGCGCCGAGCACGTCGCCGTGACCGCCTTCCAGCGGCGCTTTCGTCCCGAGCGCTGGGACGGTCGGCTTGATGCGGAAACCGCGCTACGCCTCGCTGAGGTGCGTGCCGCCTACGACCGCGCACGCCAAGGCTGACCAGAGGAACGGCTCGCGTTGCCACCCGACCAGGATCGGCCGGGCGCTTTGCCAGTGTCAATTGAGCCGTGAGGGGCGCCGTCTCTCGGCGTGGCGGCGGACGATCTGACCGGCCTGATGATGGACGATGCGCCACTCATTGTTTTCGCGGACAAACAGATTGCTCGCGGCCAGCGTGCCGCCGTCGAGCTCTTCCTCGCACAGTACCAGGGCGACATCGCCGTAAAGGAATACTTGTTCATCGAAGCAGGCGATGCGTGGGGCGTCCGGGTTCGACAGAATCCCCTCCCAACTCATCATGATCTCGTTCCGATCCTTGAGCGCGGTCCATCCCGGATGAAGACAAGCAACCGGCGCCTGACGCGCCCACAGCGCATCCATGGCGGCAATATCCCGCGCGGTGAACGCGCGATAGAATTCGAGATTGGCCGCGAGCACGGCATCGCTGTCGGTCATCGCTTTCCCCGGGTTCGATCCGGCGGAGGATAGGACGACGGGTCGCCCACCGCCACCCGCACGTGACGCAATCCCGCACGCTCGGATAGTCACGCGGCCGCGACCTTGAGCTGCCGCCAACGCAAATCATCGTTAAACGCCGTGAGCGTGGTTGCGATGCCGATCCGACGATCGCCGCAGTCATCGAGGGTCACCCGGGGCATTAAAACCGGTTCGTCCCGCGGGAGTATCAGACCATGCTCGATCGGGCGTCTGGCGATGTCGGTGGCAATTTCTGCCTATGATTTAGGCAGTTTGTCTCGACCCAGGTGAATCTCGAACCGATCCCTCGCCTCCCAAGGCTTGGCCTTGATCTTGCTCCGCCGCCAACGCCGGCCGCTGGGGCCGGCCAAGCATGCAGAGAGGGAGACATCAGGGTGCTGAACAGGATGTGGCCGGCGGCGCTCGCCGTGGCCCTGATCG
Source organism: Allostellaceae bacterium (assembly GCA_035272665.1). GTDB lineage: Bacteria > Pseudomonadota > Alphaproteobacteria > ATCC43930 > CGMCC-115725 > AP-15. The sequence goes on along the minus strand of DATEQL010000829.1, from coordinate 9,214 downwards.
TGGGCGCGACAAGCGTCGCCACTGCCCAGACCCAGGGGACGATCAAGATCGGTGTCCTGCATTCGCTGTCGGGAACGATGGCGATCAGCGAGACAACCCTCAAGGACACCATCCTGATGATGGTGGACGACATTAACAAAAAGGGCGGGCTGCTAGGCAAGAAAGTCGAAGCAGTGGTGGTCGACCCAGCCTCGAACTGGCCGCTGTTTGCGGAGAAGGCGCGAGACCTGTTGTCTAAGGAGAAAGTCGCTGCCGTGTTCGGCTGCTGGACCTCGGTGTCGCGCAAATCTGTGCTGCCGGTCTTCGAGGAGCTAAACGGACTCCTCTATTACCCGGTCCAATACGAGGGCGAGGAGAGTTCGAACAACGTGTTCTACACCGGCGCTGCGCCGAACCAGCAAGCGATCCCCGCGGTCGAGTATCTGATGAGCCAGGAGGGCGGAGCGGTCAAGCGCTGGATCCTCGAAGGCACCGATTACGTCTATCCTCGTACCACCAACAAGATCCTCGAGGCTTTCCTCAAGTCTAAGGGGGTGGCGGCCGACGACATCAAGATCAACTACACGCCGTTTGGTTACTCCGACTGGCAGACCGAGGTCGCTGCGATCAAGAGCTTTGCATCGGCCGGCAAGAAGACCGCGGTGGTGTCGACCATCAATGGCGATGCCAACGTCCCGTTCTATAAAGAGCTGGCCAATGCCGGCATCAAGGCGGAAAACATCCCGGTTGTTGCGTTTTCGGTCGGCGAGGAAGAATTGGCCGGCATCGACACGAAGAACCTGGTCGGCCACCTCGCCGCCTGGAACTACTTCGAAACGGTCAAGAACCCGACGAACGATGCTTTCATCAAGGAATGGCACGACTTCATCAAGAACCCGAAACGGGTGACCAACGACCCGATGGAGGCGCATTACATCGGGTTCAAGATGTGGACGCAGGCAGTCAGGCAGGCGGGCACCACTGATGTCGATGCTGTCCGACAGGCGATGTACGGCCAGAAGGTCAAGGCCCCGAGCGGCTTCGTCGAGGTCATGAACACTAATCATCACCTGTCCAAACCGGTCATGATCGGCGAAATCCGGCCGGACGGCCAGTTTGATGTCGTCTGGCAGACCAAAGAGGCGATCAAAGCCGACGCCTGGAGCCCTTATCTTGCCGAGGATAAGGGCAAGATCGCCGACTGGACCTATCCTTGGGTCTGCGGCAATTGCACCGAGCCCAAATACAAGGATTGAACGAATATCGGAGAAGGCAGTGTTACCCTCACCCACCATCGCTGAGGCGATGGTCCTCCCTCTCCCGCACTGCGGGAGAGGGAGCGGAGCGAAGCGGGTGAGGGTTCGCCTCCTAAGACTAGCTGCAACCCTGTTTGTTTTGCTCGCTGTATCGGTGTCGGCGAAGGCCGATGATTTCGCAATGCGCGTCGGAGACCTCGCCGGCGACAGCTTCGCCGAGAAGGAAAAGGCGGTCATCGCGCTCGGCGGACTAGGAGACCCGCGTGCGGTTCCGGTTCTCCAGGCACTGAGCGATGGACGGCTCTCCAAGAGCGCCGATGGCCGCGTCGTCATTTCCGTGACGGATGGCGGGACAACGAAAGTGCGCGACGCGGTGACCGGCGACGACATTGCCGGTGTCGATCCCGACAACTTCGGCCGCATCATCGTCAACAACCGCTTGCGCGGCGCAATCGAAGGCGCGCTCGGCGCGCTAACCCTGTTCAGCACCGATCCCGCCGCCCGGCTCTCAGCCGCCCGGGATGCGCTGAGGCATCCCTCGGCCGCCGAGGCGGCGTTGCTCGAAAAAGCGATTGCGGCTGAAAAGGATCCGGAGATCCGCGCAGCAATGCAGCAGAGCCTCGCTGCCGCTCGGCTGGTCTCGGGCAGTAAGGAAGAACGGCTCGCCGCGCTCCGCGCGCTCGGCACGACGACCGACCCGCAAATCAGGAACCTGCTCGACGAGTTTCGCGCCGCTCCGGATACCGATCCCGAGCTGCAAAAGGCGGCCGACGCAGCGCTCACCTCGATCGGTGACCGGCTCCGGTTGGTCGGCATCGCCGCCAATCTCTTCCAGGGAATCAGCCTCGGCAGCGTGCTGCTGCTAGCCGCAATCGGTCTCGCCATAACCTTTGGTGTGATGGGCGTCATCAACATGGCGCATGGCGAGATGATCATGCTCGGCGCCTATACCGCCTATGTCTGCCAGCAGTTGTTCCGCTCATTCCTGCCGGGAGACTGGATCGACGCCTATCTCTTGGTCTCGGTGCCGGTGGCATTTCTGTTCGCGGGGGCGGTGGGTGTGCTTCTGGAGCGCAGCGTAATCCGGTTCCTCTACGGCCGTCCGCTCGAAACTTTGCTCGCGACTTGGGGCGTCAGCCTGATCCTGCAGCAGGCGGTGCGCTCGATCTTTGGTTCGCCCAACAAGGAGGTTTCCAACCCGAGCTGGATGACCGGCGGGTTCGATCCGATCGGCGGGTTCACGGTTACCTGGAGCCGGCTCTACATCATCGTCTTCTGCTTCATCGTCTTGGGGGGGCTCGCGCTGATCCTCAATCGGACCAGCTTCGGGCTCCACATGCGCGCCGTCACCCAGAACCGCCCGATGGCTTCGGTGATGGGCATCCGTACCGCCCGGATCGATGCATTGACCTTCGGCCTCGGGTCGGGGATCGCCGGCATGGCCGGCGTAGCGTTGAGCCAAGTCGGCAATGTCAGTCCAAATCTCGGCACGATCTACATCGTCGACAGCTTTCTTGTCGTCGTGTTCGGCGGGGTCGGGAATTTGATGGGGACCCTGGTCGGCGCCCTGTCCCTCGGCGTCGTCAATAAATTCCTCGAGCCGGTTGCCGGCGCGATCCTCGGCAAGATCGTCGTGCTGGTGGCGATCATATTGTTCATCCAGCGGCGGCCGCGCGGCCTTTTCGCGCTCAAGGGACGCACGGCGGAGGCGGAGGCGTAAACCGTGCCGGCACTCCCCGGCGATCGACACAAGAGCGCGTGGAGCCCGGGTTTCTGGGCGAGCTTCGCCGCCTGCGGGATGGTGCTCGTTCTGGCCGTGCCGGTCCTCAACTTTTGGGTGCCGCCGGACTTTCCTGCTGCGCTGCCCGATTACCTCGTTCCGCTGTTGGGCAAGTACCTATGCTACGCGCTCCTGGCGCTGAGCCTCGATTTGATTTGGGGGTATGCCGGGATTCTGAGCCTCGGGCACGGCGCCTTCTTCGCTCTGGGCGGCTACTGCATGGGGATGTACCTGATGCGGCAGATCGGCACCCGCGGCGTCTACGGCAACCCGCTGCTGCCCGACTTCATGGTCTTCCTCAATTGGAAAGAGCTGCCCTGGTTCTGGTGGGGGTTCGACCATTTCGCCTATGCGGCGGCGATGATGGTCGTGGTCCCCGGCCTGCTCGCGCTGGTATTCGGCTGGCTCGCCTTCCGCTCGCGCGTCACAGGGGTCTACCTCTCGATCATCACGCAGGCGATGACCTACGCGCTGATGCTCGCCTTCTTCCGCAATGATATGGGGTTCGGCGGCAACAACGGGATGACCGATTACAAGGATATCCTTGGCTGGGACGTCCACCAGCCGTCGACGCGGCTCGGCCTTTATATCGCCTCGGTGCTGGCGCTCGGGCTCGGCTATCTTTTGTGCCGGTATATCACCGCCTCCAAGCTCGGCCGCGTATTGTTGGCATTGCGCGATGCCGAAAGCCGAGTGCGCTTTCTCGGCTATTCGGTCACCAATGCGAAGCTGTTCGTCTTTACCCTCTCGGCCGTGCTGGCCGGCATCGCGGGAGCCCTCTACGTTCCGCAGGTCGGGATTATCAACCCGAGCGAATTCTCTCCCGGCAATTCGATCGAGGTCGCCATCTGGGTCTCGGTCGGCGGGCGCGGCACCCTGGTGGGGGCAATTGTCGGCGCCGTCCTCGTCAACTCGGCGAAGACCTGGCTGACCGGTGCCGCGCCCGAAACCTGGCTGTTCGTGCTCGGCGCACTGTTTATCTTGACGACGCTCGTCTTCCCGCGCGGGATCGTTGGGCTGCTGTGGCGCCCGATCCGGATCCGCGCGCAAGCGGCTGCTCCGCTTCCGGCCGGAGAGCAGGCATGAAGACGGCGACGCCGCTGACCGAAGCGCTGCTCTACCTCAACGGGGTGACCGTGAGCTTCGACGGGTTCAAGGCGTTGAATGATCTGTCGCTGATCGTCGAGGCGGGCGAGCTGCGCACGATCATCGGTCCGAACGGCGCCGGTAAGACGACGATGATGGACGTCGTCACGGGCAAGACCCGGCCCGATTCGGGCGAGGTGTTCTTTCGGGGCACGGCGGATTTGAGCCGTCTCGATGAGGCCGAGATCGCCAATCTCGGCATCGGCCGCAAGTTTCAGCGGCCGACGGTTTTCGAAAACCTGACCGTCTTTGAGAATCTGGAGCTCTCGCTCGCCGACACACGCGGCACCTGGAGTACGCTGTTTGCTCATTTGACCCCGGATCGGCGCGATCGCATCGCCGCGACGTTGGCCCGCATCGGCCTCACCGAGCAGAGAGGACAGCCGGCCGGCTCGCTCAGTCACGGCCAGAAGCAATGGCTCGAGATCGGCATGCTGCTGATCCACGACCGCACCCTGCTGCTGCTCGACGAGCCGGTCGCCGGCATGACCGACCGCGAAACCGAGGCGACGGCCGAGCTGATCCTCGATCTCGCGAAGGACCGCACGATCGTCGTCGTCGAGCACGACATGGCTTTTGTGCGGAGCCTCGGCGCGCGGGTGACCGTGCTGCACGAGGGCGCGGTCCTCGCCGAAGGTTCTATCGATCACGTTCAGAACCACCCACGCGTCATCGAAGTCTACCTCGGCCGCTGAGGGATGCTGTCTGTCGAGGCGATCGACCTTTATTATGGCGCGAGCCACGCGCTGCGCCGCGTTAGCCTGAGCGCGAAAAAGGGCGAGGTGACGTGCATCCTCGGCCGCAACGGCGTCGGCAAGACGAGCCTGTTGCGTGCGATCTTCGGGCTACAGCCGATCCGCGCCGGCCGCATTACTTGGGAGGGCCGGGTATTGAACGACTTGCCGCCGCACCAGCGCGCCCGCGCCGGGCTGGCGTTGGTGCCGCAAGGCCGCGAGATCTTTGCGCGGCTGACTGTGCTCGAAAACCTCGCGACCGGCTTCGCACCGCTGGCGCGCGAGCTGCGCCACATCCCCGATGAGATCTTCAGTCTCTTTCCGGTGCTGAAGGACATGCTGCAACGTCGCGGCGGCGACCTCTCCGGCGGCCAGCAGCAGCAGCTGGCGATCGCCCGCGCTCTTGTCACACGACCGACGCTGTTGATTCTCGACGAACCGACCGAAGGGATCCAGCCCTCGATCATCAAGGACATCGAACGCGTGATTCGGGCCCTTGCCGAGCGCGGCAACATGGCAATCCTCTTGGTCGAGCAGTATTTCGACTTCGCCCGCGACCTCGCCGCCGCCTATCTGGTCATGCAACGCGGCGAGGTCGTGGCTTCCGGCCGCCGCGAAGACATGGACGAAATCCATGTCCGCAGCTACTTGACCGTGTGATCGGCTTGCAGACGTCTAATAGTATGCCGTCTGGAGATCGGCACTCTCAGCCTCAGGCGACTTCGACGGAGGGGGTGAAGATATAGCCGGTGCCGCGCACCGTCTTGATCATCGTCGGCCTTTGCGGGTCGTCTTCAAGCTTGCGCCGAAGCCGCCCGACCTGGACGTCGATCGTCCGATCGAACGGCCCGGCCTCGCGATTGCGGGCAAGATCTAGCAGCCGGTCGCGGGTCAGCACCTGATTGGCGTTATTGACGAAGGCCGCAAGCAAATCGAATTCGCCGGTGGTGAGCCGGACCTCCTCGCCGGAGGGAGACAGAAGCTCCCGGCTCGACAGGTCGAGGTTCCACCCGGCAAACCGTGCTCTCGATCGAGGTGCCACTTGCCGCTCGGCCGACCGAGTCGAGGCACGGCGCAACACGCTCTTGACCCGGGCTAGCAGCTCGCGCAGATGGAACGGCTTTGGCAAGTAGTCGTCCGCGCCCATTTCAAGGCCGATGATGCGGTCGACCGTCTCTCCCCGGCCGGTCAGAATGATGATCCCGACGGTCGACTCATCGCGCAGCGATCGAGCGAGGGTCAGTCCGTCCTCGCCGGGCAGCATCAGATCGAGGATGACGAGATCGACCGGTTCTTGGGCTATCACTCGGCGCATCCCTGTGCCATCGTGTGCAGTCGAGACCCGGTAGCCCTCGCTCGACAGATATTCCTGGACGAGATCGCAGATCTCGCGCTGATCGTCGACGATCAGAATGTGACCGTTGTCGTTCTTGCCGGCCAACTTCGTCTACCCTTTGCCGCGGTTCGACTCCCGGCGATCCCTCGATAGGCAGGGCTGCCGGACGGGGCTCTCAAGCTCACCCCATACATATGGTTACAAATTCTTACACAAAACCGGTCGCCCTGACATCATCCGATAACGGCATCCCGATAGAGTGCGCCGTCGTCGGATCGGCCCTTCGGCCGGTTGTTGCCATTCGGAGTAGCCCGCCGTGGCCGACCTTTACCGGGACATCGAGGGAGAAATTCCCCGCCTTCGCCGCTATGCGCGCGCGCTGACACGGGACATCATCACCGCGGACGATCTTGTCCAGGAATGCCTCACCCGCGCCATGGGCAGACTGCATCTATGGCAGCAGGGGACGGATTTGCGAGCCTGGTTGTTCACCATACTCCACAACCAATACGTCAACCACATCCGTCGAATCGCGCGCGAGGGTGCGGCGGTGGGGCTGAGTGAGCGCGAGCCGCTACTGGCCCGCGCGCCCCAACAAGGACAGCGGCTGGAGCTTCGCGATCTTGAGCGTGCAATCGCGAAACTCCCCGATACGCAGCGGTCGGTCATCTTGCTCGTCGGCTTGGAGGGAATGCGCTACGAAGAGGTCGCCGCGGCTCTCGATGTCCCAGTCGGGACCATCCGTTCGCGACTCTCGCGCGGCCGTGAAGCGTTGCGCAGACTGACGAGCGTCACCCCTGATGGGGACACCGCGACCATGATGGTGGGACCGGACGTTCCCGTTCGCGCGATCCGGCGGTTCACCCGAGTTGCCGGGCGTTCTGAGATCCGTGTCGACCGGAGCGGCCTCTCGTCGCGCCGACCGGCTGGCCGGTCAAGAGAACGCACGTCGCCGACCCTTTATTCGGCGGTGAGAACCGCTCGCCGGCACCGCGCTGCGTAACGCGGGGCAGCCCCTCGTAGAGTTGGAACAATCCGTTCGCTCGGTTGTTGATCCTGTAGGCGGGTTGCCGGACGCTCGCCTTCATTTCCGCAGTCCGGCTTGGCAAAGTCTCCCTGTCGCGGGTTTGCCACCCGCCACTTGGCCGGAGTCGGTATGAACCGACCCCGGCTTTTTTTGCGGATCGGAGGATAGGGTATCCCATCAACAGACGTGATATCGGGCGTGACAAGCAGCCATCATTTTTGGAGGGCTATGGCAATGGATCCTTCTGCCGATATCATCGGGCGAATCCAGCTGACGAGCGGTGACATCACCCGCCTGAGGGTCGACGCGATCGTCAACGCCGCGCACGCCTCGCTGCTCGGCGGTGGCGGGGTTGATGGCGCCATCCACCGGGCTGCCGGGCCCGACCTTCTCGCCGAATGCCGAAAACTGGGTGGCTGTCCGCCGGGAGAGGCTCGGCTCACGCACGGGTACCGATTGCCCGCCCGCCATGTTATCCACACGGTCGGTCCGATCTGGAAGGGCGGGGCCGCCGGAGAGCAACAAATTCTAGAGAGCTGCTATAGCTCGTGCGTTGGCATCGCCCGCTCGCAAGGATTTCGCGACATCGCATTTCCTGCCATCGCGACGGGGATCTACGGCTTTCCGCGGGAAGAAGCCGCCAAAGTTGCCATAGCGACAGTGAGCTAATATCTGGCGGACCACCGATTGCCGGAGCTGGTGATCTTCGTTTGTTTTGACGCAGCGACGCTGGACGCGTACCGGAATGCGATCGGCCGGGAAGGCTAGGAAGCGGGCAGCGGGCCGTCCCGACCGATGCTAACCGCTAGTCGAGACGCTTGTCCTCGATATCCTTTCGAGCGCGCGCGTTTTCGCGCAGGTCCTTGGTGCGCGCCTCTTTGCTACGCCCGTAACGGACCCGGTTCTCCACCGCGCGTCGCTCGGCCTCGCCACGCCCCCGCTTTTTGCGATATTGATTGAGATTGATGATCATCGCCGCCTGTCGCCTCGGGTCCCGGGAACGCTGTTCCTGCCCGGCCCACCGAGTGTAATGGATTTCGCTCCCCGAACAAAACGCCATCCGGACGCCCCACTCGAGTTCTTCCCCGATCTCATAAACTGTTGATGGATTGGTCGAAGATTTGGTTAACCAGTCGAGCCCGATTGTCGGCTTGCAAAGCCGTCGGCGATCCGTAAGGATCGGGCTCTCGCCTCGGGGAGATGGGTAATTGGGTGGTGTTCGGGTTGCCGCCGATGGTGAGCACCACCCATTGCTCTGAACAGGGGACGGGAAGACGACGGTCGATGTGACTAGGGGGACATCTCGACCTTGGGTCCGCCTGCCAACCTTGGGTTCTCCGTAAAATGATTGGAAGAATGTTGGGTTTGCTGTCCGCTGATATGGCGATCGATCTCGGCACGGCAAATACCCTCGTTTATGTGAAGGGGCGGGGTATCGTGCTGAACGAGCCGTCGGTGGTGGCGATCGCCAGTGTCCGCGGCAGGAAGCAGGTCCTTGCAGTCGGTGAGGAAGCGAAATTGATGCTCGGCCGCACCCCTGGCAATATTCAGGCGATCCGGCCGTTGCGCGACGGGGTCATCGCCGATTTCGAGGTGACGGAGGAAATGATCAAGCATTTCATCCGCAAGGTGCACAATCGACGCAGCTTCGCCACGCCGCAGATCATCGTCTGCGTGCCGTCGGGCTCGACCGCGGTGGAGCGGCGGGCAATCCAGGAATCGGCCGAAAGCGCGGGCGCCAGACGAGTCTTTCTGATCGAAGAGCCGATGGCGGCAGCGATCGGCGCCGGTCTTCCGGTGACCGAGCCGACGGGATCGATGGTCGTCGATGTCGGCGGCGGAACGACCGAGGTGGCGGTCCTGTCTCTTGGCGGCATCGTCTATTGCCGATCAGTGCGGGTGGGGGGCGACAAGATGGACGAAGCGATCATCGCCTACATCCGTCGCAACCATAAT
>DATEQL010000828.1:0-6367 GCA_035272665.1 Allostellaceae bacterium | reverse complement strand
GCGATCGCCGCTCGCTTTGTGCTCGACGACCCATCGGAGGAGCGGCCGTGACAGGTCCCATCCCGGTCGTCGGAGGAACGGGCGTTTTTGGCCGCCGCCTGGTCTGTGGTTTGGTGGCGACAACGGATCTTGACGTCATCGTCGCCGCCCGCGAGCGCAGCGTGGTAGGCGCGCCAGGCCTGTACCTCTTCGTCGAGGCCCTGGCGCTGGCGCATCGGCGGCGCGACCTGCAGCAGCCGCTGGCGCAGTGCACCTTCGAGCGGCTCGATGCCGAATGCGGCCGCGCGTGGGCCGAGCACCGCGCCCGCCGCGGCTGGTCCGCCGACGACAACCCCATTCCCGCCCATCGCTTCTGGGTGACCGCCATCGGCACGGCGGCCCGCGGCGGCGCCACGGGCGAGCCGGTCGAGGCGCTCGCAGCCGAGATGCTTGCGCTGCTGCGCGACGGCGGTGCCCGGAGGGACGACGGCAAGATCAGAGAGGGAGGCGAAGGATGACCGAGTACCTGACGGGGCCCCGCCGGCTGCCGCCCGGCTTCGACCTGGACGGCCACCTCGCCCGGCTCGACGAGGACGGATTCACCATCGTCGAGGACTACATGAGCGAGGAACAGCTCGCGCGGTTCCGCGAAGGTCTGAAGCCGTATCTGGGCACGTATCGCGCCCGCAACCCGTTCGAGGGGCTCGCCACCGAGCGCGTCTACACTCTAGTGGGGTGCGGCAAGGTCTACGAGGAGATCGCCTCGGACCACCGGCTGCTCGCCGTCCTCGACGGGCTGCTCGCGCCCAACTACGTGCTGAGCGCGGACCACGCCATCTGCATCTATCCGGGCGAGAAGGCGCAGGCGCTGCATTTCGACGACGTCTTCTACCCGTTCCCGCGGCCCAGACGCGCCCTCAGCATCAGCGTAATCGGCGCAATCGACCCCTCGAACATGAAGAACACGACATGATGCGGCCTCTGGTGGTCTCTTAGAGCAGTCAGATCCCAGGGGGTTTATGCAAGTCGGAGCCCCGAGGCAATGCCGCGGGGTCTCCTGCTGGATCGAGGTCGGGAAGCCATAGATATGCTGGCCAGGATTTGGCCCGTGGCAGCGATAGCGATAGCGCTGTTGTCGGGGGAGGCCTCAGCGCAAGGCGGCTGGACGCAGATGAAGCCGCTTCCGCAAGGCGCGAACGAGGTCATTGGCGTTGCGGTCGACGGGCTTCTCTACGTCTACGGCGGCGAGAGGATGCAGACTCGGCATGTCTATGGCGGTGTGAACCTGAGGGGCCAGCCGCTCGGTATGTTCTGGGCCTATGACCCTAAAATAGACTCCTGGACCCGGTTGAAGCCCAATCCGGTTCCGGTCCACCACGGGGCTGCGGCCGCGATCGGCAAGAAATTCTATGTGTTCGGCGGCTTTCACCTCCCCGATACCGGAAAGATCGGTTGGTATCCGGAAAATAGGGCCTGGGTCTACGACACCGAAACGCAGAGCTGGTCAGAGTTGCCTCCAATGCCCACGCCGCGGGGCGCGCAAGCAGCGGTAGCTGTCGGCAACAAAATCTACGTGGTCGGTGGGGCGAAGATCCCTCCCGGGACGGACCTCCCGGATGGCCTAACCCCCGGCGGGCCGATCGAAATTCTCGGCACGATGGAGGTGTTCGACGCTGAGAAGAACAGCTGGACAACATTGAAACCCATGACGCTCCCGCGCAACCATCATGATATCGCCCATCTCGACGGCAAGATTTACGTGATTGGCGGGACTGTCGGATCGTGCTTTCCGAGCGGCTGGGCGTCCAACGTATCGATGAACGAAGTTTACGACATTGCGACCGCTACGTGGTCGACCCGCGCACCGATGCCGACCGCACGCAGCGGTGTCGGGGCCGCCGTTATCGACGGTAAGATTTAGGTAATCGGCGGCGAAGGATGGGTCGACGAATTGGGCGGCGTGTTCCGCACCAATGAGGCCTACGATCCGAAAAGCAACAGCTGGGTCGAGAAGACCCCAATGCCGTCGCCACGGCGCGGGTTCGCCAAGTGGGTGCTCGACGGTAAGCTCTACGCAGTCTCGGGGATCAGCCTAGTGAGCATGTTCTCGGTCGTTGCCGTGAACGAGGTATACACGCCATGACCCGGGGACACGCATCTTTGCGGCTGGCGATCTTCGCCGGGGTCGCAATGCTCGCAGTGAATGCCGCGGCCCCGGCATCTGAGTTCCGCACCTCCGAAATCACGGGTCAGGGTTATGGCGATGCAATGCCAGTGCTCGTCGACCAGGACGGCCGCGCTCGCGGCCGGGACGATTTCAAAGGGCGCGTGACCGTTCTCTTGTTCGGCTTTACGCACTGCCCCGATCTGTGCCCGACCGCGCTTTCGACGCTGTCGGTAGTCCTCGACGAGCTCGGTGAGGAGCGCGACCGTGTTCAGATCGCATTTATCACCGTCGACCCGGAGCGCGATACGCCAGAGGTGTTACATGACTACATGAGCGGGTTCGGGCCGAATTTCGTCGGACTGACGGGAGAGCTGCTCGCCGTCCGCAAGGCGGCAAAGACATTCAAGGTGTTCTTCCAGAAAATACCATTGCCAGGCGGCGACTACACGATGGACCATAGCGCCGTTATGTACGTTGTTGATCCGCAAGCGCGCGTGCGGCTGATGTTCACCGCAAGCCGGCAACCCGAGGATGTCGCGCACGACATTCTCGAATTGTTGCGCGAGCCGAACTAACGGCGCCCATCTCGAACACGCACTTGTCCCTTTCGGCAGGCCTTCCGCAGCTCCGGTTGCTCACGCCGCCGATCCGGCCCTACGCCAATGCCGGCTTGAGGCGGTCCGGCGTGAGCGGGCTGAATATGTTTACGAAATTACCAGCGATTGTGGTTCGTTCAAGGCTTTTGAAGCGAACGTAAATCCCCGTTTAGGGGCCCCCTTGCACCAGCAGCGGCCGCGGGCATGCTCTATGTGATGAATGGAAGTTAAGAACGGATGCCATATTTTCAGCACGTTAGGCGACCCATAGGGAGCACCTCGCGGCCGTGGAGACGATATGTAGACGCTGAGCAGGCCGCGGTCTGCCGACGTCCCCTTACCCCTCGCCGAGCGAGGTCATGATGGACGCAGGAGAGGTGGCTGGGGCTTCAATCGGGCTAGCTCGCCGCCGGTATAGGCGCTGTCGACGACGAGGTGGCGCAGCCACGGAAAGAGGAAGAGCGCGATCCTGGGTTTTCCGCCGTGAGTTTCCGGAGCCGTGGTGCTAGGTGGTTGCGAATCTCGGCTCGATCAACCGATCGCGTCGGCCGGTCGGGCCTCCGGCAAAGATCTGGACGATGCCGGCTGTGAGGCCGACTAGCACACCGATCTGCCAGGCGCGGTCATAAGAGCCCATGACGTCGAAGATCAGCCCGCCGCCCCAGGCGCCCAAGGACGATCCGACTTGATGCATGACGAAGGCGATCCCGAGCAGGGTCGCCATGTAGCGGGTGCCAAACATCTCGGCAACCAGACCGGTCACGAGCGGTGCAACGCTGAGCCACAGCATGCCCATGGCCGCCGCGAATACGAGCGTGCTCGCCGGGGTCGGAGGCATCACGAAATAGGCGGTAAAAACTGCTGCGCGCAGAATGTAGAGAAGCCCCAAAAGGATGTGCTTCGGGTACCTCGCGCCGAGCCAGCCGGCAGCCAAGGAGCCGACGCAGTTCATGCCGCCGATCACCGCTAGGGCTTCGGCGCTCAACATCGGGTCCTGCCCGCAGATCGCCAGATAGGTCGGCAGATGCGTGGTCAGAAACACGAGGTTCAGGCCGCAGACGAAATAGGCCCCCGACATCACGAGAAAGGGGCGATGGTGTGCCGCCCGCCCCATCACCTCGCGCATCGTGGTCTTGGCCACGCCGCGCCCCGGCATCTGGTCGACCCCGCCGGCCCAGAAGGCCGCCGGCAGCATCGCAACTGCCAGAACGAGGAAGAACAGCGCGCCAATCTGCCAGGCTTCGTGCGCGAGTAGGGCCTGCGTGGCGAGGGGGACCAACAGCGTGCCCAGTGATCCCGCGGCTGCGACCACGCCTAGTATCTGGCTCCGGCGCGCTTCCGAGACAGCGCGGGCGACGGCGGTCAGCGCCAGCGAGGAGGCGATGCAGGAGAGAGCCACGCCGATAAACACACCCGAGACGATCAGCGCCGGCGCGCCTCCGGCCGCGACCATGACGGCGAGCCCGACGACATAGATCGCGGCACCTGCCATCATCGTGGCGCGCAGACCGAAACGATCGGCGACGGCGCCGATCGGTGCCTGCGACAAGCCCCAGACGATATTCTGCACCGCGATGGCGAGAGTGAAATCCGCCGCCGTCAGCGCAAGATCCCGCGTTACCGGCGTCAGGAACAGGCCAAAGCTCTGGCGGATGCCCATGCCAAGGCTGAGCAGCACAGCGGCCCCGATCAAGATCAGCCGTGTCTGGCGCAAATTACCGTGCGGGGTGATCATTCGTGGCATTCCCGAGCTGGCGCCATTCGTTGAGAACAATTGGGTCCGGTTTGGGACGCCGCCGAACCGCGATCATCGCAGTTTGTCCTCGAAATTGCGCTGGGATTTTCGCCTCGCTCGGCTAAAATGCACGGCGAGTGGGAACGTCAGGCCCCGCGATCGGCCCGACAACGCTCGCGATCGACCAAACTTGCCGGCAGAACACGCCGCAACGGCGGCGGCAGGAGGAGACGCGCGTTATGCAATCGGTATCGGCGATCGAACGGCGGACCATGGCCAAGGTCTATCTGCGGCTATTGCCGTTTTGCTTTGTGCTTTATTTCATCTGCTATCTCGATCGCGTGAATATCGGGTTTGCGGCGCTGACCATGAACAAGGATCTCGGGCTCAGCTCGTATGTGTTCGGGCTCGGCGCCGGCGCCTTTTTCTGGGGTTATTTCATTCTCGAGGTGCCGAGCAATCTGATCCTGGAGAAGGTCGGGGCGCGCCGCTGGATCGGCCGCATCATGATCAGCTGGGGCTTGGTGTCGGGCGCCTTCGTCTTCACCCGGGGGCCGGTCAGCTTCATCATCCTGCGGTTCACCTTGGGGCTCGCCGAGGCCGGCTTCTTCCCCGGCATGATTCTCTATTTCACCTACTGGTTCCCGCCACTGCATCGCGCGCGCATCGTCGCCGGCTTTATGGCCGCAATTCCGGTGTCGATCGGGCTCGGTGCACCGGTTTCGACCGGGTTCCTCGAACTCGATGGCTTCCTTGGACTAGCCGGCTGGAGATGGCTGTTCCTTGGCGAGGCAGCCCCGGCGGTCGTCTTCGGAGTGATCTGCTTCTTCTACCTGACCGATCGGCCGGCCGAGGCGAGGTGGCTTGCGGCCGACGAGAAGGCGTGGCTCGAGAGCGAGATGCAGAAAGAAAAGAAGACGCTCGCCCTGCATCGGAGCTTTTCGGTGCTGCAGACGCTCGTCAATTGGCGGGTGCTGGCGCTCGCTGCGATCCACTTCGGCCAGGCGGGGGTCAGCGTCGGGCTCGCTGTCTTTGTCGCGCAGATCATCAAGGCGCTCGGGCTGACCAACATGCAGACCGGCTTCACCACCGTCATCCCCTATGCGGCGGGGACAATCGGCATGCTGATCTGGGGCCATTATTCCGACAAGTACAACGAACGGCGCTGGAACCTGACCGCTTCCTGCTCGGTGATGGCGCTGGGATGCATCCTTGCCGGCGTGCTCGGCACCTCCATGTGGTCGATCGTCGGCCTGTCGATGATCACGGTCGGGCTCTACGCGTCGAATGCGCATCTGTTCCCGCTGCCTTCGGTCTTCCTGACCGGGCCGGCATTGGCGACCGGCATCGCCTGGGTCAACTCGGTCGGCATCCTCGGCGGCAGCGTCTCGCCGCCGATCGTCGGTTGGCTCAAGGACTACACCGGGAACTTTACCGGCGGGCTCTATGCGCTGGCCGGCTTTGCGGTGCTGGCCGCGATCGTCTCGGCGGTCGGGGTGCGCGAGACGCCGGCGCCGAAGCGCGTGCCCCAGGCCGTGGCCGCAGCTGCCGGGTAACCGAAGGCCGGCAAGTCCGGGGCGTGGAAAGTCGGATCTGTTTTAGTGTGCTTTCACCGAACCCAAGCATTGCTGTGTCGATCGAATTCGCGGTCGACGGTGCACACGGCGTCCGTCAACCCCGACCGGATGCGCTCGTCCAATTAGCGTCCTTTAGGCTGTCCAAATATCGTCAAAGTATCGTCCCTAATTATGCCTCCTCGCTATCTGGTGTGGGTGGGGCACGCGTAGGTTGGGCGGTCCGGCGCGAGCCCGGCAGTGCAGGGATGGAACTACATCACACATCGGCGCGGCGCTGAGGGCATAGAAAAGGTCTGGCACCCGAAGGCAACCG
>DATEQL010000827.1:0-5838 GCA_035272665.1 Allostellaceae bacterium | reverse complement strand
CACCGCTGCCAGCAAGGCCCAGCAAGCCGCCGATTGGATGTGGGCCCAGCAGCCCGAGACCGAGGAGCTGGCGGCGTGACGAGCTCCACCTCCCGCGCCGCAACAATTCAAAATAGGGCTGGACTGTCAGGATATGTCGCGGAGGCAGGGGCATGCATGATCCTCGCGGATCTTGGGATCGCGGCGCGTCCGCGTCCCGACCACGCGGCCTATATCTCGTCCTGGCTGAAGGTGCTGCGCAACGACACGTCGGCGATCTTCACCGCGGCCAGCAAGGCCCAAGCCGCCGCCGACTGGATGCATGCCCACCAGCCAGGTCAGGCCATCGCTACGGCCGCCTGAAGGCGTCGGCAACGGAGGCATGTTGCTTCCGTCGCGCATCCGCCAGCTCGCGCGCGGCCAGGCGATCCTCGGCCGCGCGCACCCGATGGAGCAGATTGAGATTCTCGCTCGCGAGCGCCCGCTTTTCTTCGGCATGCCGTCGGGCGCCTTCTCGAAGCTCCACGATGATGGCCTCGAGTTCCGCGACGCGCCCAGTCAGATCCTTGCCGGGCCCCGGCGCCGCAGCTGCCGCAGTGATCTCGTCGAGGATATCGCGGTGGGTCGTGTAGAGCGGATTGCGGCTGCGCCCCGCCTCCCGCGCGACCGCCGCCGGCGTGATCCGCATCCCCCGTCCGGCGGGCCGACGACCTTCGCCACGCACCAGCCTCGCCAGGGCCGCCCGATAGCCACGAGCGGCCGCCTCGGCCTGTCCATTGCGCTTCGTCGAAGCATCACCCGTTTCCGCCACCTTGGCCTCCCAGCTTGCTGAGCACGCCGTCGCATTGCTCGACTGCCTCGACGAGCACCGCGCGCGTCAGAGGCGGCGCGTCGGGCATCAGCGCCAGATTGCGCGACCGCCGATCTCGCCAGTAGGGCGTATGCTGCTCCTCCACGACCATGTTTGAGCAACTGAGACAGACCGCGGGACTGCGGCCCGCTTCGTTCGGCGCCGCCTCACCGCCGCAGCGCGCGGTCTCGGGCTGGAACACGCACCAGCCGTAGTCGCAGGCGTGGATGCGCAGATCCGTTTCCTCGAGCACGAACCGGATATAGTCGCGTCGGATCTGCTCGCCAGCGCGGCCCCGGAAGCGTGCGCTCCCCGCGGCGATGCGTTCGCCCATGCGTCCGGCCAGCCGGTCGCTTATCAGGAGCCGGTCTAGCGCCGCCGCCGTTTCCGAGCGGCTCTCGTGATCGACGAGCTGGTGCAGATCGAAGTCGCTGCCGACATAGCCCTTGGCGGTCATCGCGACGGATGCGTGCTTGAAGTGTTCGGCGAGCCCGAGCAGTTGGGAGCGGTCCCGCCTCGCGATGAACCGCGCGAACGTCTTGCGGAACTGGTGCGTGCTGAGCTGCCAGCGGCGGCCCTCGTGGAGCGGCACGCCGATATAGTCGGCAAATGCGTTGATGCGGAAGCCGATATGCATCTGAGTGACGGGGACGATCGCGCCATGCTGCGTGTTTTTGACGAGGAAGAGCTCGTCGCGCCCCGAAGCCTTGCGCAGCGGCTCGCTCAATTGCTCCAGCAGTTTGACGGCGCGCGCGACGGGCAGCGGCGCCACCCAGCGTTCGAGGCGGCCGGCAGGATCGTCCACTGTCTTGAACAGCCGCGCGGCGATGTAGGCCTGCTCGACGCCGGTCTCCCCGAGCAGGCGGCGTTCGATGGCTCCGATCTTAATCGACAGAATCTCGCTTACCCGCATGCCGACGAAGCCTGCGATGACGACGAAGCAGGCTTCCACCAGCCGCGCCGCGGTGGTTCGAACCACATAGGCGCCAGCCAGCGGCGTCCCCATGGGATCCACGAGAGCAGCCTCGCGAAGCGCTTGCCGCACGTCGTTGGACGCTCCACGCCCACGCCCCGCCGCGATGGATGTGGCGCGCGTCCTGCGGCGCAGGGTTTCCGCGGCGATGATCGTGTCTCCATGGACCTCCACCCAGGTCAGCGCCTTTGACAGCAGATCGATCGCGACGGCGTCCGGAATGAACGGGATCGCCCCCTTGTTCTCGCGCGTAACCCCGGCCGCTTCATAGGTTGTCTCGATCGGCAGCGGATCGACAAGCGGCGCGTCATCGAGCTTCGCCCGCTGACGATAGAGATCCTTCAGCACGATCATATAATTGACCATCGTGAGCGGCCTCAGCACGCCAGTCCCGCTTCTTTGTCGCGGCCGGTCGCTCAGCCAGGCCGTGAAGCGCCCAACGGCCCTTCGGTCGATCTCCGCGAACCGCATGATCCCTTCCGCGGCCATCCAGAGAAGAAGGATCCGCAGAACGGCCGCCCGGCTCTTTAGCGTCTTCGCGGAAGAGCGTTTGCGGCCGGACGGTGGATCGGTCGCCATCGTCCAGAGGAAGCGCTTCGCGGTTCCAATCAATGCGCCAAGATCGGTCGGCGTGATCCGCGCGTTCCGAGGCAATGCGATGTTCCAGTCGACGCGGCTCTGGTCCGCCCGCCAGCCGGCGGTCTGGATATCCAGCAACCAAACATCGTCGCCGAACCGGCTTCGTGAAGAAACCGACGCGGCGATCCAACCCGAGCCCCGGTCCGCCGATCTCGAGCTGCGGAGAGCCGCCTTCCTCATTCGATCGGTGGGACGGTTGGCATAGCGCCGATCCGCCCCAGCGCGGCCGCATGCATGGCGGAAGAGAAGCGCGGCACGATATCCCGGTCTATGATCTCCAGCTTGGGTGCATAGAGCAGGCGCCAGCGATCAGGCGCCATCTCGCGATAGGCGTCGATCAGCGCCGCCCGAGTTCGCAGCAGCCGCGCGAGGATATCGGTCTCGACAGGGATCACAGCGTTGGGACAGGTGAAGCACCCGAGCCAAGCCGTGCAGAGGCGGCCTGGCTTCTGACCCTCGCCGATCCCGCTGAGCGGATCGCTGCACACGAAGCCCGAAGCGGTTGCATGCCGCGCGTCGACGCCGGCGACGGGCTCATCGATCCGCTCGACCTCGCCACCCTTGCGGACGGTTTCGACAAACTGCGCTTGGAGGCCGCCGAGCGCCGCCGCCTGCGCCTTCCGGACGATCGGCCGATCGACGTATCGTTGTGTGGTGTCCGGCGTCGCGTGATTGGCCAGCGCCTGGGTCTTCAAGATGTCGTAGCCCACCGCCGCGTGTGCGAGCGTCAGACCCGTCGCCCGCAGGCTCGCCAAGGTCAACGGCAGCGGCGCGCCTGTCACGTCGCGAAGGTCGTGCCGCTCCACGAAACGGCGGACGTGAACGGCGGTCAGGTAGCCCGCGAACAGCCTCACCGCACGTGTTCCGCCCAGGACGCCGGCGTAGAGGAACAGCCCGCTCCGCTCGCCTGCCGAGGCATGCGGAACGAGCCGCGTGGTCATCGCCAAGACCCGGTCGATCAGACAAGGGACGGAGAAGCTCCGATCGCGCAGGAAGCTCCGGCGCTGCTCACGGTTCGACCGGCCCTTGTGCCAGCTCACCACCACGCGCCCGTCAAGCAGCAGATGCTCGCTTATGCAATCGCGCCGCAGCAGGCGTAGCGCCTCGGGATTGGCGTATGTCTGCGCGCCGATAGCGATCATGTAGGGGATCAGCGTTTCCGGGATCGGGTGAAGATACTGGGCGATACGATAAGTGTGGCCATAACGCTCAAGAGCGAAGTGGATCGGCCACAGCTTCGCATCCCGGATCGTCCGGTGTGATGGAACAAGGCCGCCGAACCGATCGACGATGACGGCGAGCAGGGTGCCGAGATCATTCAGGTCGAGACGTTCCAGGTCGGGCTCGAGCGCGATCGCGGCGCGGTCGACCTCGGCCAGCGCACGCTCGCCGCGGCTAAACAGACCCCAACTCGTATCGATGTCGGTCCGCGCCGCCGCCAGCACCGCCTCGATCTCCGATCGCTCGAGCGCCTCCCGCTGCCGCGCCTCAGCATTCTTCCGTGGGAACGGATTGAACGGGATCTCCAACCCGGGATCCGTCAGTTCGGGCCGGTTGCGCCGCAGCCAGACGAAGAGCTGCTTCACGCCCGACCAGGCGACGTAACGGCTGCCCTTGCTGGATACTTCCCGATCGAGCCAAGTGATAAATGCGCGCAGCAGCGCCTCGTCGACCTCCCGCATGGAGGCAACGTTCCGGTCTTGCGCGGCGAGGAAGCGGAACCAGACACCGGTGCTTCCGAATGCTCCTTCGCGCGTCACCGGCATGTTGCCAGCATGATGATGCCGGAACGCCAGCGCGATCTCGGCAGCCATTTGAGGTCGCGCTACGTGGACCCCGAAGTCGAAGCTCTGGGGATGCTCACTCCGACCGTCCAGGAATGTCACGACGAGAGATCCCGGCGAGCCGATCAGCGGTTCCGGCGGGGACTCGACACGATAGTCTTTCCGCCGCTTTCCCATCGTCAGAGCAGCGCCTCATAAAGCTCGTCGACCGAGGCCTCGATGACGGAGAGATCGGTCGCCACGACCCACAAATAAATCGCGGTCGTGGCCAGGTCGGCATGACCAAGCAGGGTTTGCAGCGTGAGCAGCGGATTGAGTTCGGCGCCTTGATCGGCCTGGCGCTGCAGGAAGCGCAGCATCACGCTGGCGAAGGTGTGGCGCAGCGCGTGGAAGTGTGACGCGACGCCGAGGCGCTTTGAGGCATCAGCGAACATCAAGCCGACGCGCCGCGGCGTCATCGGGCTTCCCTGTTCGGTCAAGAACAGCCTGTCGGGTTCGGCATAGCCCGGATCCCGGGTCTTCGCTCGGCGAACGACGGCAGCGCGCTCTTCCCGCACATAGGCCCGAGTCCGATCGACCAGCGGAGACGGAGGATAGATCACCCGCGCCTTGCCGCCCTTGGTGATCTCGATTCTGACCGCCGTCATCGGCTGTACGCTACCTCTTGGCAGCGTGCTGAGCCCGAGCCCGGCGATCTCCATGCGGCGCACGCCCGTGGTCACCGCCCATTCCACGATCAGCCGGTCGCGAGCGTTCATGTTGGCAATCAGCCGGCGAATCGTTTCCGGCGCCAGCGGTCGCGGCAACAACGCCGCGTGACGCACGGTAAGGTCATTGACCTTCTGGATTCCGCCGCTCGCATCGAGATGGGCGAAGAAGCCCGCAGGCCGGTTGCGGCTCAGCGCCAACTCCCCGCTTGCCAAGGGAGCCCGATTGATCAGCCCGTCGGAAGCGCACCATCTGTAGAACATCGACAGAATGCGGAGCCGGCCATTGATCGTGCTGCGAGCGTAGGGCCTGCCGGTGTGGTCGCTCGGATGCTGAAGCATATGGTCCCGATAGGCGGCAAGCTCGCCCATCCCGACCTCATCCCACGCCCAGCCATTGGCCTCCAATGTCTGCCACCAGTCGTAGAGCGCCTCACCATAAGTGCGCCAGGTCTGCCGGCTGCGGGTACGCCCGCGGACCAAGGCAACGTGCATGAGCCAAAGGCAGGCCGGTTCGATTAACCGCATGCCGTCGTCCAGCAGCATCGGCACGTCCGGCGCCGCAGCGCCGAATGGTCGAAACCTGTCCGTCGTGAAGACCAACTCGGCCACCATGCCTCCGGCTCAATTCGGAAGAGCACTCCGCCATCGATACCGTCCTAAGTCGAGGTCGCTGCGATGACAGAAAAGACGCCTCCAAGACGGAACCTAACACGAGCTCGCGCACGCCAGCGGCGCAAAGCACCGCCTGAACCGCGATCTTTCCGGCCGCTTTGGCGACACGGCTTACTCGAGGGAAGAGCTACGCGCTGAGATTACCAGTTATTTCGTGGGAAACACACTCGGGCTACCCTGCGACGTCCCCAACCACGCAAGCTACCTTCAGTCGTGGGTCAAGGTCCTGAA
>DATEQL010000826.1:0-2760 GCA_035272665.1 Allostellaceae bacterium | reverse complement strand
GTCCCCGATCGGGATTTCTTTGCCTGCGCCGGTGACGAAATCGCCGATACGACATCCGATCTTACCGTTGTTGGCGGCAAGATCGTCTACGCGGCCGGGGACTTCGCGCCTCTCGACGACACGGCTCCGCCGCCTGCCATGCCGGAATGGTCACCGGTCCGTCGGTTCGGCGGCTATGCCGCCTGGGGCGATCCGGACGGCGCCGGCGGACCCGCGCTTCGACGAAAGGCGGCGATGAGCTGCGGCTGCGCCAATAGCTGCGGCGTCCACGGCCATGACCACGCTGCGGCCTGGTCGAGCAAGCTCCCGATCTCGGATCTCAAAGGCTTCTGGGGCGCGCTCGGCTGTTCCTGCTGGGCCGTGTGAGGGGAAGACTTCGTCATGTCCGGCCAGCGGCCTTCGCGGCGAAAAACTCACCTGGCTACTGAGCGTCCGCCGTTCGAGCGCATTGCGCTGATTCTGCAGGGCGGCGGCGCTCTCGGCTCGTATCAGGCCGGCGTCTATCAGGCGCTGGCGGAGGCGAATTTGCACCCCGACTGGGTCGCCGGCATTTCCATCGGCGCAGTGAACGCGGCGCTGATTGCAGGGAATTCGCCGGAACGGCGCGTCGACAGATTGCGGGAGTTCTGGGAAACCGTCAGCGTGTCGCCGTTCGGGATGCCCAATTTCCCGTTCAACGACGAGTTCACCCGCAGCGTCGTCAATCAGATCCGCTCATTGGGCATC
This sequence comes from Allostellaceae bacterium, assembly GCA_035272665.1. Classification (GTDB taxonomy): domain Bacteria; phylum Pseudomonadota; class Alphaproteobacteria; order ATCC43930; family CGMCC-115725; genus AP-15. The sequence goes on along the minus strand of DATEQL010000826.1, from coordinate 2,034 downwards.
CTGCTTGGCGGCACGCCCGGCTTTTTTCAAACCGCGTGTGCCGCCCCCGTTTTTGTATCCGAACGGCAGTCCCGAAGCCCTCAGCTACTACGATGCCACCCCGCTGAAGGCGACACTCGAAGGCCTGGTGGACTTTGATCTGATCAACGACGGCCGAATGCGCTTCAGCGTCGGCGCGGTCAATGTACGCACCGGCAACTTCGTCTGTTTCGACAGCACCACCCACCAGATCGGCCCGGAGCATGTGATAGCCAGCGGCTCACTGCCGCCTGGGCTCCCGGCGACCGAGATCGAAGGCGAGCAATATTGGGATGGCGGTCTTGTCTCCAACACGCCGCTGCAATGGGTGCTGGACACCTCGCCGAGGAAGGACACGATCGCCTTCCAGCTCGATCTCTGGAGCGCCCGCGGCGAGTTCCACGCAATCTGCTCGAGAGCGAGGCGCGCCAGAAGGATATCCGTTTGTCCAGCCGCACCCGGATGGCGACGGACCAATTCAAGAAGCAGCAGCTTCTTCGCTGTGCGATCGCCAAGCTGCTGGCCAAGATGCCCAAGGATTTGCTGCAGACTCCCGAGGCGGAGATGCTCGCCGCAGAAGCGGACGAGAAAGTCTACAACGTCATTCAGTTGATCTATCGGACCAAGAATTACGAGGGGACCTCCAAGGATTACCAGTTTTCTCGGAGGATGATGGAGGAGCACTGGAATTCGGGCTACAACGCTGCGGTGCGCACGCTCCGCCACCCGGAGGTGCTGGAACGGCCCAATGGCGAGGACCGCTTCTTCACCTTCGATCTGGCACGCGACGGCCGCGAATAGAATTTCACACAGCATTGTCTCAAGGAGGTCTGACCGATGAAGCTTACCGAGGTTCGCCGCAAGGCGTTCGCTATGCCGCTGAACGATCCCGCCTATCCGCCGGGACCGTACAAATTCTACAACCGCGAGTTCGTGGTCATCACCTACCGCACCGACGTCGACAAGCTGCGCGCGGTGGTGCCCGAGCCATTGGAAGTGGCCGGAGACACGGTCAGCTATGAGTTCATCCGCATGCCGGACTCGACCGGCTTTGGTGATTACACCGAAACCGGACAAGTCATCCCGGTGCGTTTCAAGACAAAGGACGGGGCGGTGCAGGAAGGCGGCTACGTGCACGCGATGTACCTCGACGACAATGCGCCGATCGCCGGCGGACGCGAGATCTGGGGCTTCCCGAAGAAGCTGGCCAGCCCGAAGGTTGCGCATGAGGGCGATGTCGTGGTCTGCACCTTGCACTACGGTTCGGTGCTGTGCGTCTCCGCCACAATGGGCTTCAAGCATCGCGAGATTGACCCGGCGCCGCTGCTGAAGGCGCTGGCGCGGCCGAACTTCATGCTCAAGATCATCCCGCATGTCGACTGCACGCCGCGAATTTGCGAGCTGGTGCGCTACTACATGGAAGGCGTCACGGTGAAGGGCGCTTGGGCCGGCCCGGGCGCAATTCAGCTCTTTGAGCATGCTCTGTGCGACGTAGCGCGGCTGCCGGTTCGCGAGGTGGTCTCGGCTACCCACTATGTGACCGACCTGACGTTGGGTCTCGGCGAGGTCGTGTTCGACTATCTGAAGGACGCTTAAGTCACGCTGAAAGGAAAATCGCAATGTCCCGTTTCGATGAAAAGGTGGCCATTATTACGGGTGCGGCCAGCGGCATTGGCAAGGAGATCGCGCTGCGCTTTGCCGCCGAGGGCGGCACGCCGGTTATCGCCGACCTCAATCTCGACGCCGCGGATGCAACCGCGCGTGAGATCAGGGCAAACGGCTCGGACGCCTTTGCGGTCGCCATGAACGTGGCCGACGAGACGGCGGTCGAGAAGGGTGTCGCCGACACGATGGCGAAATATGGCCGGATCGATGTGCTGGTCAGCAATGCCGGCATTCAGATCGTCAAGCCGATTGTGGATTTCCCGTTTGCCGACTGGAAGAGGCTGCTGGCGATCCATCTGGATGGCGCTTTTCTAACGACCAAGGCCTGCCTGAAGCACATGTACAAGGCCA
>DATEQL010000825.1:0-3132 GCA_035272665.1 Allostellaceae bacterium | reverse complement strand
TGCCGGCTTGCCGAATTGTCGCTGAACGACAGCCAGATCGACATGATCTGTGCCGCGGCACCCTATGTCATGGCCATGACCCGCCGCCTCAGGCGAGAGCGCGATTTCCGCGAGGAACCGGCCAACATCTTCCAATTCCCCGACTGATACCTGCCCTCTCAGTTGCCGATTCCCTTCGGCTGTTGCGGTAGGAAATGCTGCACGATCTCCCAGCCGGTGGCGCGCCATACACCTTCATGCGAGCAGATGTACTCAAGCGCCGCGTCGAGCGCGCCGATACGATGTGGCTGGCCGGTGACGAACGGGTGCACCGCGATCGCCATGACGCGCGGCACGGTTTGGCCCTCGCGATACAGCGTGTCGAACTGGCGCTTCAGCATCGCTTCGAATTCGGGCACCGACACCTTCATCTCGAAATAGGCCGGGACGTCGTTGGTCTGTACCGAATACGGCAGTGACACCAGCGGCGGCGTACCAATCTCGAACAGGTAGGGCTGGTCGTCGTTGACCCAGTCGCAGACATAGCGGATACCGGCTTCCGCGAGATAATCGAGCGTGTTCCAGGTCTCCGCCAGACCGGCACCCAGCCAGCCGACCGGGCGCGTGCCGGAAGCCGCCTCGATGCGATCGATCGCCGCCCGTATCGCCGCGCGCTCCGCCGCCGGGTCCATCTCGGTCAGGCGCATCGCATTGGTTTGGTTGTGGCCGATCCATTCCCAGCCGAGCTTCCCGCCCTCCTCGATGATTTCCGGGTGATGATCGCACACCTCGCTGTTCAAAGCGGCGCTGGCGCGGATGCCGTAGCGGCTCAATACCTCCATCAGCCGCCAGATGCCGATGCGGTTGCCATAATCACGCACCGCCCAGTTGCGCACGTTGGGGATCTTGGCCTGGTCGCGCGGCACGCGGTCGTTGAGGTTGCTCGGCATCACGTCGTCGAGGCCGAAGAACTCGACATTCGGGTTGACCCACAGGGCCACCCTCGCCCCGCCTGGCCAGGCCAAAGGCGGGCGGCGGTTGATCGGGACATAGGCAAGGGGACCGTAGCGGCGCGGCGTCATGGCAGGGCTCCGATGCTGGCGGACGACGTATTTGACCGCACGCAAACCGGCGGACGGCAAGCCGCCGGCTACGGGGCCGGAGGCGCTCGCCGAAACGTCCAGCGACCCATAGGCTACGACAAAAACGCCGACGCGATGCCCGTCAAGTTCGACGACCTCAATCGCCATTTTGTCGTAAGGTGACAGGCTGATCGCCTGCGCCCGAGGCTATTAACCCGCTCTGCCACGCTCGCGACCCGCCCTATCTCCGCAACCCTTTCATAGAATCATCTCCGTGGATACACTCATTCCGATTGCTGGACCAAGCGACGCAAGTACAAACCGGTATCCAAATTCACCTTGCAACAAATTCGGCCACCTTGCCGTTCATGGGAATTCGCAGCACAGGATTTACTGGGAAGAATGCGGCTCGGTAGACGGCGAGCCGGTCATGTTCATGCATGGCGGCCCGGGAGCTGGATGTCATAGCTCCTTCACCCGCTTTTTCAATCCGGCGCGATATCGGATCGTTCTCTTCGACCAGCGTGGCTGCGGAAAGAGCACACCGAGCGCAAGCGACGACGACGCGACGGCAGCCCTTACCGACAATACGACCCAGCATCTTATCGACGACGTATTGGAACTGCGTCGGGAGCTGAACATCCCCGGCAAAATGCATGTTTCGGAGGCAGCTGGGGAAGTACGCTCGCCCTTGCTTACGCCATAGCCCATCCCGAAACAGTGCAGACCCTTATTCTACGTAGCGTCTTTCTGTGTCGGAGAGCGGATGTCGATTATTTCTTTCAGGGCAATGCCGCCGATTTCGCAGCGAACCCGCTCGCGATGCCGGTGCCCGGTACCTATCTGGAGTTCCCGACAGCGTGGCAGCATTTCGTCAAAGAGATTCCACCGGAAGACCGGCGCGATGTCGTCAAAGGGCTCGCGAAGGCTTTGGCGGTGCCCCCGCAGAACGACGCCGACCGGGAACGCCTGTTGAAAGCGGCGTCGGCTTGCGTGGCCTGGGAAAGCAGCACCAGCCGCTTGAACCTCAATGAAAACAGCCAAAGCCAGCCAGATCAGAAGTATGCACTTACCGCCGCCAGGATCTTAATCCATTACATGATAAATGGCGGGTTTCTCGGTGCCACCGGCGAGGCGAACCGCGAGAACAACTACATTCTCGACCATGTTGATAGGCTCAGAGATATCCCCGTGCATATCGTACATGGTCGCTACGATAGGGTGTGTCATCTATATCAGGCAGAAGCCCTGGTAAGGGCGTTGTGCGGCGCGGGCAATAACGAGGTTCACTACTTTATCACTACTGCCGGGCACAGCAGTCTGGAACCCGAAACCGACTCCAGGCTGCGCGCTATCATGGATGATCTGCCGCCGGGCGGTGTCTGACTGTAGCCGCCGCCCCGCCTGATGCCCATTGACCCCTGGTGCAATCGACGCCGCACGCTAACCGAGGGAAAAAGCTCAGCGAACAAGACCAACCCAAGACAGCCGCAATGCAACTACCTCCAATATCATGCTCGACCCACTCCTGCTGGGCGCCGCAGCATGAATCTCGGCTCGATTAGCGTCGGCAGCCGGGCCGATTTCGAGGCGATGAACAGGGCAATCGCATTGCATCTATTGCGCCCGTCATTGACCGGATATTCCCGTTTGAAGAGGCGCCGGCCGCATACCGCCACTTCGAGAGCCGCGCCCATTTGCCACGCAGAGCCGTGGTTCCGCGCAGGTGGCAGGGTCCCTAGGATGCACGCTCGTCACGTTTTGGCCCTTTGGCTTACGCATACTGCGGCGGGCAGCCTTTCGGCATCACAGCTCCGTTGATAGCGCCTGATAGCGCTTCAAGGATGGGAATGGGGATGGGTAAACATAAAGCGCAATAAAATACGCCTTATATATCATGATCATGCGTTCTAAGTTGGCGGAGATTAACTTCCGCCCTCACTCTCGTGAGAGCCCGACCGATCGATCATCCGTACCATGCAATCATTGCGCCGCACGTCTTTCGGCAAAGGCCGGGTCGGCACGAAAGATCATCTCGACCTCGCCAGACCGCGCCCGCACGCACTAGGTC
>DATEQL010000824.1:0-6017 GCA_035272665.1 Allostellaceae bacterium | reverse complement strand
GCGATGTTGACCCGCGGGTTTTGTAGCGCGTGCAGCAAGGCACGATCGACCGGGTCAAAGAAGTTGATTCCCTTGAGGGTTTTCTGCTCGACGGTGCGCGGCTTGGTGAGCCGGTCGAGGGCACGGACACCGGCCGAGAAGACGTCGAGCGCTGCGAGGTGCGCCAGATAGCGGCGGTTGCAGCCGAACATGATCTCACGTAGGTCAATCAAGCTGTAGATGGTCTTCTTGACGGGGGCGAGGACCCGCGTCGGCGGCCCCTGCCGATGTTCCACCTTGCGGTGGTGCTTGAAGAAGGAGACGTTGTTGATCGTCGTCTCGATGCGCAGCACGCAACCGAACTAGCGGTCAAGCACCAGGTGCAGCCGGTCGGGCGACAACCGGTCAGCCAGATCATGCTGGCCGCCGTCGATCTCGATCATCGTGCCGTTGACGAAATGCGCCAAATCAGAAGCGAGGTAGGTGACTAGGCTGGCGACCTCCTCGCATTCGGCCGTACCGATCCCCCAGAAGATCATGCCGATCTCGTCTTTCGAGTAGTCCTCGACCGGCAGGCGGCGCAGCACAACAAAGCCGCGCCCATCCGCGATCTGGCGCCGGATCTCGTCGATTACCGGCCGCAATGACGGTGGTTCGAAATGCTCGCGCCGCAAGTCGTCAAGGCCGAGGCCGGCGGTTTTTATCTGCCGAATGGCGTGCTCGATGTCCCGTAGGTGGGCCGCGTCGAGCTCGATCGTGTAATCCGCCGGCGTCTTGAAATCGGCAACCGTCCAGGCACTCGGGTGATCGATCGGCGTGCCATGCACCGGCGTCAACGGTGGGTTGATTTCGGGCGCTCTGCGTACTTGGCGAAGCTCACTCATCATCAGTAGCCTCCTTCGCTAAACCGCAACTCCTGCTCGGCACTCACGCGCCGGATCGATCCAATTGACCCGTCTTATCGTTCTCAAAGGGCAGTGCAGGTCGGATGTCACCCCGGCCAGCTCATGTAATCGTAAGCGGAGAGGACATGGCATTGGACGACGTGGAAGAACTCCTCGACCGTCACATGCTCGTCGACACTGCCCATACCGGTTGGCGAGGGCCCGTAGACAATCGCCGGGATGTCCTTGTAGCGCCATAGCCGTGTGTCGGTGCCGCCAAGGCTGATCACCGGGGTCGGATCGATACCGGTAATTTCCTTGCCATTGGCGCGCACCAGTTGCGCCATCTCGGTGTCAGGCGGGCACCAGCTCGGCGGATTATAGAGGATCTGCCGATACGACGCCTCCGGGTAGGACGCGACGATCTTGTCGACCTCGGCGAGGATCTGCGGCGCGTCGAGCCCGTTCGGCAGACGGATGTCCACTTCAAAGGTACACTCTGACGCGACCATATTGACCTTGAGCCCGCCGCGCACGACGCCTGGATTGACGGTGACGCGCCGAGTGATCCCGGCTGCACCTTCACCTTGGGCCCGATCGATGGCAGGGGCGGCCTCGTCGAGTGCCGCAGCGAGATTGTTGGCCTCGGGCGCCGGGATATCCTCGAGGGTCTCGAGCGCGCCGATGATCTTCGCCGCGATCGCCGTGGCGCTCTTGCTGGCATGCGTATAGGCGCCATGCGCTCTTGGTGCGCACAATGAATTCGAGCCACAGCGGGCCCTTTTCCCCGAAGCGCAATGTCCACGGGCTGCTCGGCTCGCCGCTCAGGCAGCTGTCGCCGAATATCTCGGGATGGTGTTCGAACAAGTAGCGGGCTCCGTAGGGCCCGAAGGTCTCTTCATCCGACACGGCCGATAACGTCAGCCGGCCATGCAGCTCGGCCCGCAGTTCGCGCAGGTATAAGAGCGTGAAGATCGCGGCGGTGGTGCGGCGTTTCATGTCGCAGGCACCACGCCCGTAGATGCGGCCATCGACGAGTTCGGCGCCCCACGGGTCGTGCGTCCAGCCAGCCCCATCGCCCACCGGGAAGACGTCGATATGGCCGTTGAGCGCGAGGTGACGCCCAGGTTTCCCGCCCTCGAACGTCGCCACGATGTTGGGCATGATCTCGCTGGGCGCAATCACGCGGAAATCCGCGCCGTGCTGCGCCAGGAACTGACGGATGTGACCGGCCGCCTCACGTGTGTCGCCGGGCGGGTTTGGGCTCCGGCAACGGATGAAGCGGCGGAAGAAACCGAGCAGGACCTCGCGATCGCTCTCGATCCGCTCCAACAATTCCGCTTTGCGGTGTTCCATTCCGGTTCTCCGGACGCGTTTGCCTGTCAAGCGGTCGGGCAATTTATGGGCCAGCTATAGGGCGCACAAGCATCGTAAGGCAGTTTACACGCTCTCCGGTGCCTCAAGTGGCTTGTAGATCACGACCCGGATTAGTGTCGGGTTGTAGCCATTGCACGGGTTGTGCGTTTGCGGACAGTTGGACAGGATGGCGAGCACATCGCGCTCGGCGCGCAACTCGACATAACTGCCGGGTTGCGAGATTCCGCCGACGACCCCGGCGCTCCCGTCCGGGAGGACCGGCACCGACATGAAGAAGTTGATATTACTGACCATCGAGCGTTCGTCCAGTTCGAACCGAGCCAGGATCTCGCGGAAGTTCGCGTAACAGCTTGGTGTATCGCGTACTCCGTACCTCAGAAAATTGTTGGCTTCACTGCAGCAGCCGTAAATCGTGTCGTGGCGACCGCAGGTATCGGCGCTGATCGTAAACAACGCAGCGCCGCGATCCGAGTAAAGTACGGTGCAGTTGCCGATATAGATGTTGCCTTAAACTTTGATCGTATTGGTGGCGCTGTAGCGGTCGGTCGGATCGGCAGTATCGAAGCACAAGAAATCGACCGTCTGCTGGCCTTCCAGATCGACAAGCCGCAGGATTTCGCCCTGCCTCACGGCATGGCCCCACAGTTTCCCCGCCGGCACAATCTCGTCGAGAACGACGAGTTCGCGTAGGCCGTCCGCGTCGCTCATAGCTCGCATCTCGTTTTCTGGCTAGGGAGCTTTGCCATCATAGAGCGGCAGGAACCGCTCGGAAGGTGTGTAAGAGATGACGCCCGATGCATTGCTCGCGCGTATCGACGAGAAGTGCTGCCTGATTTTCCTTGCTCGCATGGTGCAGCACAAAAGCTCCACGTCTTCACAGGCGTAAACCCTTATCGAGACCTGCAGAGATGGGTTTCCAACGAGCTACAGCTGCTTGTCCATCGCCCTCGAGAGTTCGATGAACTGGGCCAGCGCCCGGCTCACGGCACGGAGGTGGCCGGATGGGTCGGTGAAGCGTGGAATAGGGCCGAGACCGAATCCAGAAACACCCATGGGTGTTTTTCCCCTGACCGGTGATCGTCATAGGTCCTTTTCGGCGAGTTTGCGAAACTCGTCGGGAACGGAACGAGAAATTCCCAGCGCCACCGACGCATATCCGATAGCATCCCATCCGAAGCGATCGCGGATCCTATCGACAGCGCAGTCGGCCACCCAACGCGCCATGCCTTTCTTGGTGCCGGGGCGGCGCGCCTCATCTTTAAGTCCAAGCGGGAGTTCCAGCTGCACATCCCAGTGCTCCTCGAGATGCGACACGGAGATCGCCAGGAGCGAGATGGTCTTCTCGTCAGGGTGATCCGCGAGGACCGCGCGCACCAGCTCCTCGGCGATCTCGGCAAGGATCACGGTCGTGGAGATTGGCGCGTCGAGCGTTACCGATCGCGTGGCTGAGTTCAGGCTGGCGAAGCGAACGCGGACCGTCACGGTTCGACCGGGCTTGGAGTTGGCCCGGAGGCGGGTGCCGATTCTGTCCGCAAGATGCAGCAGGGTGGGTCGGAAAACGCGCTCCTCGGCAGGCTTCCTGCCGAGCGCCGACTGCGCTCCTGCCGATCTGGTCCGTCGGTGAGTCTTGATTTCCCGTGGATCGCGATTCCACGCCAGCGCTGCGAGCGTCTCTCCCGCCGCGGGACCGAGCAACCGCTCGAGCGACCATCCGGGTGTTTTTGCGAGCTGCCCGATAGTAAGCACGCCGATCTCGGCCAGACGCGCCTTGGTGACCGGGCCCACTCCCCACACCAGCTCGACGGGCAGGTGGTGAAGGAACTCCAGTTCGGTGTCGGGATCGACCACCACCAACCCGTCGGGCTTGGCCACTTGCGAGGCAATTTTCGCCAGATGCTTGGGGCGCGCCACGCCGACCGAGATCGGAAGGCCAAGCTCCGCCCGCACGCGGCGCCGGATTGCCCTGGCAATTTCGGCCGGCGGACCGAAGAGATGGGTGCAGCCCGCGACGTCGGCAAAGGCCTCGTCGATCGAGATCCGCTCGACGAGCGGCGTGAAATCGCTGACCACCTTGATGGCGGCATCGCCCAGCTGTTGGTAGTGCTTGAAATGGCCGCTGACAAAAGTGAGTTGCGGACAGAGCTCACGCGCCTGCCGTCCCGGCATGCCGCCGCGGACCCCGAAAGCCTTGGCTTCGTAAGAAGCGGTAAGAAGCGGCAAGCACAACCCCACCACCGACGGCGATGGGCTTGCCGCGCAACGAAGGGTCGAGCAGCTGCTCGACCGAGGCATAGAAGGCATCCAGGTCTGCATGAAGGATGGTGGCTATCGTTTCCATCCCGACCGTTCACCTGTGACGTTTCGAGGGGTTCTCGAATGCCAGAACATAATGAGAACATGCGCGGCGATTGTCAAGCCGCGCGCGGCAGCAGCCTGGGGTTACATGCGCACGTCACACGTTCAGTCGGTGCATTTGTCCTATCGGGTAGCGAGTGCCGGACACGGCACCGGGCGGGACGACGCGGTCGATTTCCGCAAGATCCTCGGCCGTCAGCGCAATGTCCGCGGCGCGCACATTCTCCTCAAGGTGCTTGCGCGATTTCGCGCCGGGTATCGGGACGATGAAGACCCCTGCACGCTTTCCCTGGGCCATTGGCCACGCGATGGAGAGCTGGGCGAGCGTGGCGTTCTTCCTGCGCGCAATGGCCTCGAGCGCAGAGCGCAGCCCGAGGTTCTTCTCGATATTGACACTCTGAAAGCGAGGCAGCCCCTGGCGAACGTCGTCCGCTGCCAATTCCTCCACTTTGGGGACCTGGTCGCTCAGCATCCCACGTCCAAGCACGGCATAGGCCATCATTGCTATGCCAAGCTCCTTGCAGGCGTCGATCTGGCCTTGCTCTTCCGCATCGCGCGAGAACAGCGAATACTCCATCTGCAGCGAAACGAGCGGATGAACGGCGCTGCCGCGCTTCAGCGACTCGGCCGAGCACTCTGAGAGCGAGATGAAACGTGTTTTGCCTTCCTTGACGAGTTCGGCCATTCCCCCGACGCTTTCCTCGATTGGCACGTTCGGATCGACGCGCGACATGCAAAAGACGTCGAGCGTCTCGATTCCAAGATTTTTCAGGCTCTGCTCGCAGGTTTGACGCAGATAATGCGGATCGCCTCCGCCGCGCACGGCGTCTGCGCCGCCGTCGCGCGGGCTGCCGCTCTTCGAGTGGATGACAGCATTATGCCTGCGGCCGCGGATTGCTTCGCCGATCAAGCGGTGATTGTGGCCGCTGCCGTAGCTGGCCGATGAGTCGAGAAAATTGACTCCGAGATCGAGCGCGCGGCGAATGGTGGCGATTGACTCCGCATCGTCGGCCGGACCGTAGACCCCCGACATGCCGTAACAGCCTAGACCGATGGCTGAAATCGTAAGATCAGAATTGCCGAGCCTGTGGCGTTCCATGAACGAGCCCCGCGCTTGTAGGCATTTGTATTAGATCTGCCCTCAAACTAAAGTCCGGTTCAAGAGGCAGCCGTGTTACGCGCGCTCGTCAAGCGATGTGAGCGAGGGGGTCGGCCACGTGGCTTCCGCCTTTGGCAGTCTCGCCAGTTCGCTGTGATGCAATGCTTCGGCCGGACTCAGGGGCTAAGGATGTGTCAGAAAATAAACGAATCGACTTTTGAGAGAATGAAATATGGTTTTACAACCGTCTCTTCATACCATATGTTGTGGTGGTGATCGATGTTGAGCCCATTCGGGAGCGGTTTTCCACGGTAGCGCCGTTT
>DATEQL010000823.1:0-9943 GCA_035272665.1 Allostellaceae bacterium | reverse complement strand
GAAGAGGGCGGGCTCTTCCCCGGCTATCGGCTCAAGCTCAATTCCTACGATCTCGGCGTCGACATCGAGCTGCACGACGCGCTGAACCGCATCCGCTTCGAGCACCCCGAGGTGCGCGTGGTCGTCCTGACCAGCGGCAAGGATCGGGTCTTCTGCGCCGGCGCCAACATCTACATGCTCGGGCGGGCGAGCCACGCCGAAAAGGTCAATTTCTGCAAGTTCACCAACGAAACCCGCAACGGCATCGAGGATTCGAGCGCCCATTCGGGCCTTAAATTCATCGCCGCCGTCAACGGCGCCTGCGCCGGGGGCGGTTACGAGCTGGCGCTCGCTTGCGACGAGATCGTGATGGTCGACGATCGTTCGAGCGCGGTCAGCCTGCCCGAGGTGGCGATGCTCGGTGTCCTGCCGGGCACCGGCGGGCTGACGCGGCTCGTCGACAAACGCAAGGTTCGGCGTGACTTGGCGGATGTGTTCTGCACCACCGCCGAGGGCGTCCGTGCTGACCGCGCGAAGGCCTGGGGGCTGGTGGACCACACGGCGCCACCCGCCCGCTTCAAAGGGCTCGTCGCCGAACGCGCCCAGGCACTCGCAGCAGAGAGCGATCGACCTGCGGATGCCGGCGGCATCGTGCTCTCGCCGCTCGACAGGGGGATCGAGGAGCGCGGCTACTATTATCGATGGGTCGAGGTCGCTCTCGCGCCGGAAGACCGGACGGCGACCTTGATCGTGACAGGTCCGCGCACTGACGAAGTGCCGACGACACCCGCCGGCATCATCGCCGCCGGTGCCCGATGGTGGCCGCTGGCGATGGCGCGCGAGTTGGACGATGCACTATTGATGCTGCGCGCCAACGAGCCGAAGATCGGAACGTTGGTGCTCAAGACATCGGGCGATGCTGACGCGGTGCTGGCCTGCGACGAGGGGATGCTCGCCAACCGGGATCACTGGTTCGTGCGCGAGACGATCGGCTTCTTGCGTCGCACCTTGCAGCGGCTCGACGTCTCGTCGCGCAGCCTGTTTGCCGTGATCGACGAGGGGTCGTGCTTTGCCGGCTCCCTGCTCGAGCTGGCATTCGCCGCCGACCGCAGCTACATGGCGGCCGAGGGTGCCTGCATAGCCCTTTCGCAGCTCAATCTCCGCGATCTCGAGATGGTGAATGGCCGGACCCGGCTGGCGACCCGCTTCAATGACGAGGCGGCTGCCGCGGCGCTCGAACGGCATGCCGGCGTCTCGCTCGATGCGGTCGCGGCACTCGATCTGGGTCTGGTGACCTTTGCCCCCGACGAGCTCGACTGGGAGGATGAAATCCGGCTGGCGCTCGAGGAGCGTGCGAGCCTCTCACCCGACGCGCTGACCGGCATGGAGGCTAATTTGCGCTTCGCCGGCGGCGAGACCGTGGCGACGAAAATCTTCGGGCGGCTTTCGGCCTGGCAGAACTGGATTTTTTCCCGGCCGAATGCGGTCGGCGAGAGTGGCGCGTTGAAGCGCTATGGCAGCGGCGGCAAGGCACGCTTCGACCGGGAACGAGTATAAAACGGATCGGAAGACGGGAGACCTAGCATGGCGCTCGACTATCGGGAACGGATCCCGAACAATGTCGGCCTCGGCGACAACCGCGCGTTGCAGCGCGCGCTCGAGCATTGGCAGCCGCATTTTCTCGACTGGTGGAAGGAAATGGGACCGGCGGCATTTGCCGGTGCGGACGTCTATCTGCGCACCGCCACCACCGTCGACGAGAAGGGCTGGGCCAGTTATGGCATGGTCAAGATGCCGGAATATCGCTGGGGCATCTTTCTCGCTGACCCGGTGCCCGATCGCCGGATCGGTTTCGGCGACGCGTTCGGCGAGCCGGTATGGCAGCAGGTGCCGGGAGAGCACCGCTCGGCCCTGCGCCGGCTGATCGTGACCCAGGGCGACACCGAGCCGGCCTCGGTCGAGCAGCAGCGCCAGCTCGGCAATACCTGCCCCTCGCTCTACGATCTGCGCAACCTGTTCCAGGTCAATGTCGAGGAGGGCCGCCATCTGTGGGCGATGGTTTATCTGCTGCACGGCTACTTCGGCCGCGACGGGCGTGAGGAGGCCGAAGAGCTGCTGGCGCGCCACTCGGGCGACCCCGACAAGCCGCGCATCCTCAGCACCTTCAACGAGCCGGTCGCCGATTGGCTCAGCTTTTTCATGTTCACCTATTTCACTGATCGCGACGGCAGGTTTCAGCTCAAGAGCCTTGCCGAGAGCGCGTTCGATCCGCTGTCGCGGACCTGCCGGTTCATGCTGACCGAGGAAGCCTTCCACATGTTCGTCGGCACCAGCGGCATCACCCGCGTCGTCAAGCGCACGCTCGAGGTCATGAAGGCGCTCGGCAGCGACGACCCCGCCGCGGTGCGCAACGCCGGCGCAATCGATCTATCAACCCTGCAGCGCTACATCAATTTCTGGTTCAGCTCCTCGCTCGACCTCTTCGGCGCCGAAATCTCGTCCAACGCCGCGAGTTATTTCGCGAGCGGTCTCAAAGGTCGTCCCGACGAGGCGCGCTTCGCCGATCACCTGGCCGGTGATCAGCCCTTGCGGATCGAGGTGCCGGACGGAAAAGGCGGCGTGACGGCCCAAGACGTGCCGATGCGCGGCGCGATGAACGAGGTGACGCGCGCCGCTTACATCCGGGACTGCGGCATCGGCGTCGAGCGCTGGAACCGGCTGATCGGTGAAGCCGGATATAATTTCCGGCTGGCTCTGCCGAGCCTGCGCTTCCAGCGCGCGATCGGCGTCTGGGCGGGTGCGGCGACCAATCCAGAGGGACGCCCAATCAGCGACGAGACGTGGCGCCTGCGGCAACGAGATTGGCTGCCCTCGGCCGAGGATCGCGCCTTCGTCGCCAGCTTGATGAAGCACGTCACCGAGCCGGGTAAAATGGCGGGTTGGATCGCCCCGCCCGAAATCGGCATCAACAACTCGCCCCTCGACTACGAGTATGTCCGCCTGAACTGAGTCCTCAACCCCAATCCCCCAGCCCTGTGGGAGACAGCGTGGAGTAGCGCGTCGGACCGAAACTCCGACCATGGATCTGCTAGTCAACATCGACGTCCCCGACTTGGCGCGCGCGGTCGCCTTCTACACCGACGTGTTCGGCCTAACCGTTAGCCGGCGTCTCGGTCCCGAGGTCGCCGAACTGAGCGGCTAGCCGGCGCGGGTCTATCTGCTGCAAAAGCCCGCCGGCTCGCCCGGCGCAGCCGACGACCGCCGGCGTTACGAGCGCCACTGGACCCCGGTCCACCTCGATGTCGTGGTCGATGACCTCGGCGCCGCGCTGGCGCGCGCCCTCGCCGCCGGTGCGCGAGCCGAAACGGTGATCCGCGTGGAAGCCTGGGGCAAGATCGTCATGCTGGCCGATCCGTTGGGCCACGGGCTCTGCGTAATCGAATTCCTCGGCCGCGGCTACGACGAGATCCCCGAGCGCGGCGAACTGCGCCGATGAGCCGGGACCTTATCGTCATCAGCAGCCGGCCGGTCACCGCAGGGCGGCCACGGCTCTGCAGTCTCAGCGATCGTTCGCCAACGCCGGCGACCACGCCGCGCTCCGGTTTCTCGAATTATTCGCGGCCAACACCCGCAACAAGAACACCCGCAGGTCTATTACCGGGCCCGTCTGCTCGTTCTTTGTCTGGGTCGACCAGCACCGGATCGGCGAGCTCGCCGACATCGAGCCGATCCACGTCGCCGCCTATATAGAGGCGCTGCAAACAACGGCTACAAGCCGACCATTAAGAAGCACCTGGCCGCAATCCGTATGCTGTTCGGCTGGCTGATCATCGGCCAGGTGCGCATTTAATCGGACAGCATGAGCCTTGAGCTTCTGCGGCGCGGCTCGTACAGCAAGCTTGGCCTGTAGACGGCAGCCTACAGCACAATTTACGTTTGATACAGGACGTCCTGCGTGAAATTCACCGGCAAGGGGACCCATCCCCAGCCGCCGTTGCGGAACCGCTCAGTTCCAGCTGACCGTGTCGTTCAGATTGACCGTGCCGGAAGACGGTAGGGTCAGCGATCGGTTGCCGTTGCAATTGCCGTTGCCCGGATAGCATTCCCAGGTGACGCCGCCGTCCGAGTTCTTTCGGTAATATTTGTACTGCAGGGAACTGCCGGCGGCCAGGTTGACCGCGTTCTGCCATACCGGATAGGTCGACGAATCGACCGGAATGCCGAGATTGATGTTCCAATTGCCAAGCGTCCCGGTGTTGCCCGTCACATACATGTATTGGCCATATTGGGTGGCGGCATTGACGTTGATATTGACTTCTACCTGGCCGGACCCGGGCGGCAGGATGCAGGCGAAGTAGCGGGAGCAGACCGCCGCGGGGATGTCGATCACCTGGCCGGCTGCGATATCGGCCAAGAGAGTGATGTATTCGCCCTGCGCCCAGTTGAGCGGCTCCATCGAACCGGTGATGCCGCCCGGGGTGTCGCCGGCTGATGTCGCCACGGTCCAGCCGGAAGGATTGTCCGTGTCGCCCGGCAGGGTGGTGCTCGGGTTCCAAATCTGCTCAGAGATGAAGCCTTGGGGCGTCGAGAAGGCCTTCAGGGCGGCCAGATAGGGCGCGCCGGCGCTGCCGGTTCCGGTCGCGGCGATCTGGTAATTGCCCCGTTCGGCATCGAAGATCGGCCACAGCCTGCCGCGCCCGGAGAAATTGTTGTAAGGATCGCCGGTGTTGGTCTCGCCATAGCCGTCAAAATTGTAGCGGAACCAGGCCGGAAAGGCGTTGCTGCTGCCGATCGTCTCTTTGATGACTGCGTCATAGGCGATCAGGCTCTTGGCGATGGTGGGGTCGTTCGGCCGTTTCACCCCCATGCGAACCAGTTCGAGGAAACCGCCGTCAATGATGTCGATCGCCCGATTCTTCAGAGTCCCGCCGTTGTTGCCGATGGGGATGAGCATATTCGGATTGGGATAGGCGCTCGGATTCCAGCCGCCGGGCAGGCCGCCGCCCGGCATGCCCGAAGTGTTGATCCGGATATACATGCTGGTGCTGTCGCAATTGCTGTTGACATTGGGGCAGCCCTGGGTAGTGTAGGTCCAGCCGGTGACGTTCTGTTGCCAGTAGTCGGCGGCGTTTAGCCAGTTCGCCGCATCGGCAGTGTCGTTGTTGGCCAGTGCAATCTGGGCGGCGTCGACCAACCCGGCGATTTCGGCGGCGATGGTCGAGGGCGAATAACCGTTATTTTCTTCCCAGCGTTCCTGCACGGTGTACGGACCGGTGCTGTAGATGTAGTTGGCGGTCAGCTTGATCCTGGGCCACAGCGAATTGTAGACCGACGGCCCCAGGCGGTAGGCGAGGATGATCGGCATCGCCTGTTCGTCCATTTGCGTGACATTCAAGGAGGGCTGCCCGTTTACATAGGCATTCTGCGGGAAGCGGCCGATGGACGAGCACTTGCCGGGATCGAAGCACATGTCGACATTGAAGAGCCAGTTCACCGCATTGCTGGCCGAGGCGGTGTCTCCGGCGGTAATCAAAGCATTGGCGAATTTGTACATGTCGCGCGACCACACCAGGTGGTAGCCGCCCGCGTCGTCGTCGCCTTCAAAAGGACCCCAAGGGGTACCGATCCCGGCTATCATCGCGCCATTGCTCTTGTCCTGCATGGTCTTCAGCGTCATCGCCGACAGATAATACTGATTGTCGGCGGTGCCGTTCTGGGTGCTGAGGCCGCCGGTGTAACTGTGCCAGGCATTGTCATAGCTGGTCTCTTGGGTTGCGATATCCTCGCCGAGCGTGTTGTCGGCGGCGGTGATGGCATTGGCCTGCGTCGCGCCGAACCCCACGGCCACCACGAAGGTGATGTCGGTCGCCGAATTGCCGGCGGTGTTGAGCCAGCCCATCTGGCCGACATTGCCGTTCGGCGTCGCGTTGTAGGCCCACTTCATCTTATAGCCGGGAGGATTGCCGGCCAGCAGATCCTGCCAGCCGTCATTCACCCCGTAATAGCCGCTCGACACCATGGTGACGCCGTTCTCGACGGTCCAGCCGAGCGAAGCACGGAAGGCGGAGGATTCGGTATTGTCGCTGCTGCTGGCCACCAGATAGGTGTTGCCGCTGGTGACGACCGTCGAGCCGCTGTTGCTCGCCGCAGCATTCTTCAGATAGGGTTTGTACAGAAGATAGAGATTGAAATCTCCGACCGTCTTGCCGTTCAGTGACTGAAAGGTGGTCTGCTGAACGAGGGTGCTGTTCGACGGATCGGCAAAGATCATCTTGGTGATCTGCCAGTCATGGCCGATATTGCTGGTCGTCGCCTGCCAACGCATGGATTTTGGATCGGGTTGGGTCACCGTCCAGCTCTGCAGCTTCTCCTCGTCAACAAAGGTCTTGGCGGCGTCCCCGACCAAAAATTCCATGTTCGCCGTGGCCAGCGTGTCGACGGTCGGATAATAGACCTCGGAGACATTGCCCTTATAGCCGGTGAAATAGATGGAGGAACTGGTGGAGTTGACCGCCGTTCCCACCATCGATTTCTGCGGCGAATCATGAATCGGGGGCAATCCGCAACATCCAGGGGCCGTTCCGGTCGCCTGGGCGACTGCCGTGCCAGCCCAATGGCTCGCCACCAGACAGGCGGTGAGCCCGAGCACTGGTGTGAACTTCATGCGTTTTGACTCCAGTTACAGCTCCGAAGTTTGCGGCCCTGCATTTTGTCTTGGGTGGCTCGCCCACGATCGTGACTTTTGCACGGTGAGCGGCACCATGCTTGTGAATTGTATGGCATCATAGTGGGGGTCGCCTGCGGTCAGGCTGTTCCGATCGCTAGCCTCTCTCCCTACACAAGCGGCGAGAGTGGAATTAGCGCATGCCTGCCGTCCCGGGGCGGCCAGCTCAAGAGAACGCCGTAGAACTTTCCGACAGGGTGTCCAGACCGAGCCCGCCCCCAAATCGCGGATTTGCGCGAGACCGGGTCCGATAGCGCGGCAGAAATGCCTGAAGTTTGCCGATAGTCGCGGTGTCGCGGGGATCGGGGGAGCCCAACGGATCCGGCCGCGAATCAGGTCCTCGCGCTTGACAGCGGGGCGAGGAGCATGTGCTGGTTCCCTTGAAGTCATTTTCCTGGAGGAATCGATGGCATCGACGGTAACCGCAACGCCATCGGCGCAGATGTCGCCAGGGAAGTGGCAGACGCGGCTTGATCTCGCCGCCTGCTGTCGGCTGGTCGCGCTGCATGACTGGCCGGACATGTTGGGGTCGCACATCTCGGCGGCGCATGTGCCGGGAGTCGAGGACCATTGACGATCGAGACTATCGCTCGGACCGGCCTGAGGACGCTCGTGTCCGATGACGCGGCCCGCGCCGCCGCGTGGCTGATCGCCTGGGATTCGCAGGGCATTCATCGTACCGCCACGGCGGGTGACGAGAATGGCGCCGACTGGCTGATGCGCGAGGCCGCTCGGCTCGGCGCAGTGCCCGCCGTCGAGGATTTCGCGCTGGACCGCCTCGACCCGGTCGACGTCTATCTGGAATGCGACGGCGTGCGCATCCCTGGCGTACCGGTTTTCGATGCTCCCGCCACGGAAGCCGAGGGAGTCGCCGGCATTCTCGGACCGGTCGGAGAGGAGGCGGTAATCGCCGTCACCGAGCTGTCGCCGCACAGCGTCTATACCTCGGCCTACGAAGAGCTGCGGCGCACTGCGCCGTGGCGCGGTCTCGTGATCCTTTGCCAGGGTGCGCAGCCCGGGATCGGGCTGTTGAACGCCGAACGGTTCCGTCGCCCGTACGGCGCACCGGCGATCCAGGTCGCGAGCGAGGCGCGCGACAGGGTATGCGCCGCCGCGGCGCGCCGAGCGCCGGCGCGGCTCGTCGCCATCAGCCGTCGGACCCCGGCACGCGCGCGCAACGTCGTCGTCACGATCCCGGGGAGCAATCGCGCGCGGCCGCCGGTCGTGGTCATGACGCCGCGCAGCTCATGGTGGCAATCCACCGCGGAACGCGGCGGCGGACTCGTCTGCTGGCTCGAATCGCTGCGCGCTCTGATCGCCTCTCCGCCTATCTGTGATGTGATCTTCACCGCCAACAGCGGCCACGAACTCGGTCATCTGGGCCTCGAACGGTTCATGACCCTCCGCCCGGGCTGGGAGCGGCCGGTCGCTGCAGGGGGCGCCGTCTGGGTCCATTACGGGGCCAACATCGGCGCGGTCGGCGGCGAGCTATCGGTTCAATCGGCGAGCGATGATTTGCGCGCGCCGACCGTCGAGGAACTGGCCCGGGCCGGCGCGAAGCCGGACCGGATTGCGCCGAAGACGCTGGCGCCGACTGGCGAGACGCGCGATATCCATCGTGTCGGTGGGTGTTATGTGACCCTGGTGGGCAGCAATCCGCTGTTCCATCTGCCGCAGGACCGCTGGCCGCACGCCGGCGATGCGAGTGCCGTCGCACGCATCGCCGCCGCCGCTTCCCGCTTCGTCGTGGCGCTGACGCGCTAAAAAAGAGGCGACACCTCATGAAGGATGACCGCCTCGTTTGTTGGCTGCGATGGATGAGATGCGGTGCGTCACCGAGCCGGGCCAAGGTGGCGGGCTGGATCGCCCCGCCCGAAATCGGCATCCGCTCGACTACGAGTATGTCTCCCGGAACTGATCCCGGTGCCTGTCGGTCTCACAGCTTCGATATGCTGTAGCGAAAGCGTCATGAAACCCGATTAGTAGTGATCGGTAGGATTGGATCGGGGGACGCTGATGGGCAAACGGTCATCGCACGGCGCTTTGACGGTCCGCTCGGCCGAGACCGGCTGTGCCGGAACGGTTGAGCCGTGGCGTCTGCTGACTCGCCCGGGCGCAGACCGCGAGCAGGGCTACCTGCGCAAAGTGCGCCCACAGAGCGACGGGCAGCGACGGCTGATGGCGGCGATCGAGCGTTATCACCTGACGATCGCGGTTGGTCCGGCCGGAACCGGCAAGACCCATCTCGCCGTCAGCGTCGCGGTGGCAGCCCTCGAGGCCGGCGAGGTCGGCCGCATCGTGCTGACGCGTCCGGCCGTCGAAGCCGGCGAAAGACTGGGCTATCTGCCCGGCGACATCGGCGAGAAGCTCGCCCCTTACTTGCGACCGCTCAACGACGCGTTGAACGAGCGGCTCGGCGGCCGGCGCGTCAAGCAGCTGATGACCGAAGGTGCGATCGAGATCGCTCCGATCGCGTATATGCGCGGGCGCACCTTGAACAATGCCTTTATCGTCATCGACGAGGCGCAGAACTGCACCTATGGGCAGATCAAGATGATGCTGACGCGGCTGGGCTGGCACTCGACGATGGTGGTGACCGGTGATCCCGATCAGAGCGATCTCCTCGACGGCCTTTCCGGACTCGCCGAGATCGCCCGCCGGCTCGACCCGATCGCCGAAATCGCCGTGGTCCGCCTCGGCGACGGCGACATCGTCCGCCATCCGCTCGTCGCCGACATGCTGACGGTGCTGTGAGCCCCGGTCCCAGCACGTTCCGTGGTGCTTCCCTGTTACGCGAATTTGGCTGCCTGTTCGATCGATTTAATTCCCTGTTCGGTCACTCAGGGAATTAGCTTCTTCAGCTGGTTTAATATCAAAGACTTAGAGGCGATCATTGGGTCCCCGAGCGGCTCGAAATCGGCAATTTCGCAGTATATTCGCGTTCGAGCAGGGAGCTGAAACGAACCGCTGCGGCCGCACCCTTGGATCGCAAAACGGGAGTTGACGCGACCCGCACCGCCGCGCTTAGTGGCATCGACGCGGCAGCCGTGCGGGAGAGGAGCCCAAGACATGCCATCGCAGCCTTTTAGTGGGGTGCTGGTCCCCGTTTTGACCCCCTTCACACCGAGCGGCGAACCCGATGCCGGGCGCTTTGTCGCCTTCTGCCGCTGGCTGCTCGACCAAGGTGCGGGCGGTCTCGCGATCTTCGGCACAACGAGTGAGGCGAACTCGATGTCGCCC
>DATEQL010000822.1:0-3434 GCA_035272665.1 Allostellaceae bacterium | reverse complement strand
TCCTTTCTCGCCGGTGCGGATGCCGCCGGCATCGTCCTCGGCGCGCGGGTCCCGATCATCCTGACGAGCCGGGCCGACACGGTGATCTCGCGTCTGGCATCCTGCGCCGTCGCCAGCCTGGTGGCCGACGCCCGACGTCAGAGCGCGGCGGCAGCGATCCGATGACGGGGGCGAACAGCATGCCACCCGAGCTGATCCCTTCCTCGATCCTTAAAGGGCAGAAGGCGCTGATCGTCGGCGTCGCCAACGACCGCTCGATCGCCTGGGGCTGTGCGCAGGCGATGCATCGGGCCGGCGCCGAGATCGCGATGACCTATCTCAACGATCGGGCGCGCCCCTATGTAGAGCCGTTGGCGCAGGCGGTCGAAGCGCCGCTGCTGATGCCGCTGGAGGTTCGCGACACGGTGCAGATCGATGCGCTGTTCGAGGCTATCGCGTCAAAGTGGGGACGCCTCGACATTCTCGTCCACTCGATCGCCTTCGCCCCGCGGGAGGCCCTCTCCGGGCGCGTCACCGACTGCCCGCGTGACGGCTTTCTGACCGCGATGGATGTATCGTGCTGGTCGCTGCTCGACCTGACGCGCCGCGCCGAGCAGCTGATGGCATCAGGCGGAACGATCTTCGCCATGAGCTATCATGGCGCCAACGAGGTCATCGAAAATTACGGGATCATGGGGCCGGTCAAGGCGGCACTCGAATCGGCCGTGCGCTACTTGGCCGTCGAACTCGGGCCCAAAGGCATCCGGGTGCATGCCATCAGCCCCGGCCCGCTCGCGACCCGTGCAGCCTCCGGCATCCCCGACTTCGACGCGCTGATGGAGCGGGTGGCGGAGCGTGCGCCGGCGCGCAGGCTCGTTACGATCGAGGAGGTCGGCGCCGCCTGCGTGTTCTTGGCGAGCCCCTATGCCGGTGCGATGACCGGGGACACGATCTATATCGACGGCGGCTACCACATTCTCGGGTGAGAAGGGGTGATCCAAGTGCATTTCCCGGTTAATTCCCGGTTAGCCGATCTCTTTGCCGGTTCGCCCGCCCAAAAATTCCCGGATTTCGACGCCGGATCGCAACTGTAAGATACTGATGTAAAAAAGGTTTATGCCGATGGGACGCACCGGAGCGGGTTTTTTAACCGGCAATTTCCCGGTTTTACCGGGTATTCCGCGTCGGAGTGTGAGGTGACCGAGGGCGTTGGCGAGCCGTTGATCGGCGTGATCAACGCCGGCTCCTCCTCGCTAAAGTTCAGCTTCTACGAAGGCGAGAGTCGGCTGCTGACCGGTCAGGTGGACGGTATCGGGGTGCGACCTTCGGCGAGCGCCACAGGGGCCGATGGCGAGGCGATTGCGCCCCCGGACCTCGGTGCTGCGCCGCCCTCGACACCGAGCGAGGTTTTGCCGGCGGTGATTCCCTGGGCGAGAGAGCGGCTCGGCGCAAGACGCCTTGCGGCCCTCGGCCATCGCGTGGTCCACGGCGGCCTGCATCACTCCCGACCCGCCCGCGTGACCCCGGAATTGCTGGCAGAGCTGGAAGCGCTGGTACCGCTTGCGCCGTTGCACGAGCCGCACAACCTCGCGCCGATCCGGACGGCGTTGACCCTTAATCCCGATTTACCGCAGGTGGCGTGCTTCGACACGGCCTTCCACCGTACTGCGCCCGAGGTCGAGCAGGCCTTTGCCCTGCCATATGCGCTCTACGACGAGGGGGTGCGGCGCTACGGGTTTCACGGCCTGTCTTACGAATACATCGCCTCGGTGCTGCCGGAGAAGGCGCCGGAGATCGCAGATGGCCGAGTCGTCGTGGCGCATCTCGGCAATGGCTGCTCGGCCTGCGCGCTCAAAGCCCGCGTCTCGGTCGCGACGACGATGGGGTTCACCGCCCTCGACGGCCTGCCGATGGGCACCCGCTGCGGCGCGCTCGACGCAGGTGTGGTCCTGCACCTGATCCAGCAGAAGGGGATGTCCGCGGAGGCGCTGGTCGACCTCCTCTACCGCCGTTCCGGCATGCTGGGGCTTTCCGGCGTGTCCTCGGACTTTCGCGAGCTGCTGGCGAGCCAAGAGCCGCGGGCGCGATTTGCGCTCGACGTATTTTACTATCGCACCGCCGGCGAGATAGGGTCGCTCGCGGCGGCACTCGGCGGTCTCGACGGCATCGTCTTTACGGCCGGCGTCGGTGAAAACGCCGTTGCGGTACGAAGCGCCATCGGCCGCGCGTGTAGCTGGCTGGGGCTGGAGCTCGACGAGGCGGCCAACCGCGAGCACCGGACACGCATCAGCACGCCGAAGAGCCGCGTCGCCGCCTATGTGATAAAGACCGATGAGAATCTGATGATTGCCCGCCATGCCCGCGTGCTGGTAGGTAGCTGACAAGGGCAGGATGGGGCAAAGGTCATGTCATCCGATCACAGCACGACACCAACCGCCGGCACGGGAGCCGGGACATTTTCCGCCGCCGATCTCAAGCGTCGCATGGCCGAACGCGAGGCGGCCAAGGCCGCCGAGGAGCTGCGGCGCATGCGCGAGCACGAAGAAAAGCAAAAGGCGGTGATGGCGGAATTCCATAAGCCGCCCGAGCGGACGCCGGAGCAGCTGCTGCACTTCGTCCAGCAGCTGGTCGACCACGCCGCCGAGGCCGGGCAGACCGAGGTCCAGATCTACCGCTTCCCCAACGAGCTGTGCAGCGATCGCGGTCGAAGGATCAACAACTCGGAGCCTGATTGGGAAAAGACTTTGGAGGGTCGGCCCAAGCTGGCCTACGAATTCTGGCATGAACATTTGAGGCCGCTCGGCTTCGGGCTGAAGGCTGAAGTGGTCGAATACCCGGGAGGAATGCCCGGCGACATAGGCTTCTTCCTTACCTGGAAGTAGAAGACGCTATCTGCACAGAAAAGGAGGAGCGCCATGTCCGGTCGGATCTGTCAGAAGCGATCGGCAAGATTCACCGAAGGGCTTGCTGTGGGCCTGCTGGTCCTGTGCGGCATTCTCTCAGCCGGCGCATACGCCCAGTCCGCGCCTCCCCCGAAACCTTCGGGCAGCGTCAACATCCATCAGGTCCAGGTCGCATTTATCGGAAGCGGTGCCGTCGGCGGGGGCACGCTGTACTACCGTGGCCGCAGCTACCCGTTCAAACTGGGCGGTCTGGGGATCGGCGGGATCGGCGTATCGACGCTCGACGCCACCGGAAGCGTGTACAACCTTCGCCGTCTTCAGGATTTCGAGGGGGTTTACGGTCAGGCGCGGATCGGATGGGCTGTGGGCGAGCAAGGCAAGGGCGACATGTGGCTGCAAAATGCGAATGGGGTGTATCTGCGTCTGAAGGCGCGGCGCCAAGGCTTGGCCTTGAGCCTCGGAGCCGATGGCATGGTCGTGCGTCTAGGCGCCTAGCTCTGCCGAGCGCACCGCCATCCTCTTCACCAGCGGGTTGACGCGGCTCACGCTCCT
>DATEQL010000821.1:0-6640 GCA_035272665.1 Allostellaceae bacterium | reverse complement strand
GAAATTCCCAATAATGAGGTCACTCTATGGTTAACGGGGGGGATACGTCGTTTGAAATTTTACACGGCCGGCCCGTAGGGCATATCGAAACCCTGTGGCGAGCCTGCTTGGCGGAGTCTGACTTCCCGACGCATTACACTGCCCCCGAGTATTTTTGCGAGCCTACAAATAATGGAAAGAACCCGTTCGTCGTCCTCAGCTTCGTGGGCGGGGAGGTCACGGGGGTGATGACCGGTATTCATTATGCCGATCGAGTCCAATCGGGGCTTTCAAACCGCCCGCAGATTGCTTTTTCGCGACACGCTGATCGGTCGCATGCAATGCGCAATCTGATCGCGGGTCTTCTTCAGGAAGCGGGATCCGCAAAGCTCGTCGATCTTTTTCTCTGGTCTGACATGGCGGGATTGGTTGACGCTCGATTTCGCCAAAGACCATACAGAGGCGTGGTCATGCTGGACCTTTCGCTAGGTCCTGATGCCCTGTTTCAGAAATTTACGAAGGTTAGGAGAAAGAGGATCAGGAGGGCGATAAAATACGGGGTCTCTGTTGAGCCTGCTGAAGGCCGTGACGATATATCTGCCTACTACGCCGTTCACGTCGACTGGGCACGTCGCAGGTTCTGGCAGATCACCGGCGAAGAGCAGTTTCAAGAAGAGTTCTTCGCAACGAGAAGGAACCGGCAACTGCTCCTCGCGCGCTATAAGGGTAAGGTCATAGCCGGGGTGGTGCTTCGATTCTTTCCCGGCGGGGTGGCGGAGCACGCGGCGAACAGTTCCCTCCAGAGCGCGCTTTATCTGAGGCCTAACGATCTCTTGCATTGGCGCGCTATCGAATGGGCGTGCGCCGAAGGCCTCACCAGATATGGTCTTGGCAGCACCGACCTCTTCCTCCGGCAGTTCGGGGGTGAAATTGTGACAACCACCCGCCGTCGCCTGGACCTATCGCTGTTTCGCCGGTACACAATCGGTGATTGGTTGGCGGACAGGGTCGAAGAGGTCCGTCCGTTCATCCCGCAGCGGGTGGTAGGCTTCAGTCGCTCTCTGCAGAGCCATGTAAAGAAGCTCCGCTACGACGGCGGCCTACGCACGGCGCGACAAGTCTCGAAGCAAGACGGCAGGTCGGTCTCGGAAGGGTCCGCCAAGTGTTCGAACGGTGTTTTGACTGGAGGCCGCGTACGGCGGCGTGACATCGCTGCGTCCGCCGACGCAAACGAACTCTGAGGCGTAGCGGTGCTCGATGCGGGCGCGGCGCGCTCCAAGAGCGCTTCCGGGCGATCTTCGTGCCGTCGAGAGGGAGGGCGCGCCCTCCTAGCCCAAAAGCGCCCGGGCGATCGTCTCCCATTCCTCCTTCAATGGTGCGGTCGACGGAGTCTTGCCGGCCCGGCCATACCAGCCGCCGGCGTTCGACAGATCACCTTCGACGCGATGTAGATAGGCATGCGCCCAGGCGCCATCGGCGTCCGCCTGCTTCTGCGCGCATTGATGCGCCAGGTGCCAGTCACCCTTGGCCTCCCACCAAAGCGCCTGTCCCGCCATGCTCAGCCCCGCGGGCGGGGCGTCTCCAGCAAGCGAGCCTTTATACGTCTCGAAATCCATCTCGTTCGCTCCGTTTGAGATCGCGTCGCCCGACTATACACCGGGATCGGGCGATCAGGTGATCGATGGTTGACTTGCCGCGTCGTGGGCCGAGGCGAGGACATCGCCCGGCTCGCTCTGGAGTATCCTCCCCCGGCGGATCCCGGCAATGGATATTGCGGCGCTCCGGAAGCCGCCGGTTGGCAACTCGGCACGAAACCGGCAAGATGCGACGCCTTGCCGAGGGATGCTTGAGCGTCGCTTGGCGCGTGAGGGGGTGCAATATCGTGACCAACCCTATCAACCGGGCGATCGAGCTCCTGCGGCAGGATCAAGCCATTTACTATGTCGGCGGCCATAGCGGCCACGCGCTGACCTATGCACAGGGGCGCGAGGATGCGCATGTCTGGGCCGATTATATCAACGTCGGGATGGAGCACGGGTCGTTCGACATGGCCGGCCTCGCGGAGTACATGCGGGGTCTCGTCGATTGCGGCCCGACGCGCTCGGGTCACCGCACGCCGACCGTTATCGTCGAGGCGCCGGTCAACGGCACCGACGCCGACAATGTCCGCTTCAACGCGTGGCAGTTTCGCCAGATCCTCGGCCGCGGTGTGCATGGAATCTTGTTGTGCCAGGCCGAAGCGGCGGATGCCGCTCGCGCTTTTGTCGAATCGTGCCGCTACCCGCATCACTCGGCGGGCGTGGACCCCGCCATCGTGTCCCCGATCGAGCGGATGCACGGCGCAAGCCGCGCGGCAAGAGCCGGCCGACTTGGCCTTGGCACGCGCGGCCGCGGCTCGGAAGCCACCGCCGCTGCGGTGTGGGGTTTGTCACCGGAGCAATATCTCTCGTGTTGCGATCCCTGGCCGCTCGACCCAACGGGCGAACTGCTGCTCGGGGTCAAGCTTGAGAGTCCCGAGGGTATCGCAAAATGTGAAGAGATCCTCGCAGTGCCCGGGCTCGGCTTCGCCGAATTGGGACCCGGCGATCTGGGATTGGTGCTCGGGTACGTGACGGTCCCGCGCGAGCCTTACCCGCCGGAGATGAAGGAGGCGCGCGAACGCGTCTTTGCCGCCTGCCGGATAAACCGCGTCGCGTTTCTCGAAACCGCTACACCCGAGAACATCGTCGCCAAGCTCGATGAGGGAGTGCGCGTCATCGCCGGTCACCGTGAGGAGACGGCAATTATCGGCCGCGCGCACCAAAAGCGAACGATGCCGGTGTAGTGGTCTCTGACGGGCTGATAACAGGCTGCGGTCCGGTTTCTCCGTCGCCATTTATGATCAGGATGAGGCCAGGATAGGGCCAGAATGAAATTCAGCAATTTCTTGTTTCCGGACTGCCGTGATCCCGAGCGGGACGGCGTGGTAATCGACGAGACCTTGCGCGAGGCATGGCTCTCGGACGAACTCGGCGTGGATGTGATCTGGCTGGCCGAGCATCATTTCGACGGGATCTGCGCCTATGTCGACCCGATAAGCTTCGCTGGCGCGTTAGCGGCCTCGACGCGGCACAGTAGGATCGGCTTTGCGGTCATACAGACAGCACTGCATCACCCGATCCGCCTTGCCGAGCAGCTCGCGGTCCTCGATAACATCACCAAAGGGCGACTCGTCGTCGGTCTCGGCCGCGGCTCCTCGTACAACATCTACGACTATCAGGGCTTCGGCATCGACCATCAAGAAGCCCAGGCGCGTCTGGAAGAGGCCGAGGAGATCCTTCTCAAGGCGTGGACCAGTGAAGGCTTCGAGCACCATGGCAGGTATTGGAACCTGAATGTCCCGATGCTGCGACCGCGGCCCTATACGAAGCCTCACCCGCCGCTTATCCGCGCCGCCTCGGGCGAGGCTTCTCTTGTCGAACTGGCGCGCCAAGGTCGCCCCTTCCTGATGAACGTGCAGTCGACGACGGTGACGCGCCACCGCGTAGCTTTGTATTGCAAAACGATGCGGGATTCCGACTTCGACGAAGAGAGGATCCAACGCAATCTCAAACAATGTTGGGTGTGGCGCAATGTATTCGTCGCCGAGACCGATGCCGAAGCCGAGCGGATCGGGGTTCCGGCGTTCCGCGCGATGGTCGAGTCCCGGGCAGCCTTGCGCAACCGCATCTATCGCGAGAGCGGGATCCGGATCGAGGTGCCGGCGAGCGATCTACCCTCTGCCCGCACCAGTGTCGAACATGGCTTCATCCACGGGTCACCGGCAACAGTGGCGATAACGGAAATCGCCGCGCTCGGCATCGGCGGGGTCATTGCGACCTTCCGCCTTGGTCCGTTGCCGCACGAGGCAGCAACGAGCAGCCTTACTCTTTTCATGCAGCAGGTGGCGCCGCGGTTTCGCGGCTCTATCGAGAAGGTGTAACACCCCGCGCAAGAACGGGTATGCCGGAGATCTCCGGGCCGGCATCTGCGACGGCCATGGCGGACCAGTCGAGGCAAGCCGGATCAGCTTTGGGACGTTACAGTCGAGGCTAATAAGAAGGACACTGCAATGACCACGACGGTCATCCGGAACGCCGGATGGGTCATCGCCTGGGACGAGGCCGCCGGACGTCACATTTATCGCCGCAATATCGACATCGCGTTTTCGGAAGGCACGATCAACTTTGTCGGACGGAATTATCCCGGCATGGCAGAGCGGGTGATCGATGGCAAAGATCGCCTCATCTTGCCCGGGCTGATCGACATCCATTCGCATCCGGAGCACGAGCCGCTCTATCGCGGGGTGCGCGAGGAGCATGGCTTGCGCAATATGCACATGACCGGGCTCTACGAGCGCTCGCAAGCGTTTTCCGCGCCTGACGATGAGGCACGTGCCGCCAGCGCCGAATTCGCCTACTGCGAATTGTTGCTGAGCGGCGTCACTACGCTCGTCGATATCTCTCCCGCCTGGGATGGCTGGATCGACCTCTTCTCCCGGAGCGGAATGCGCGGCTTTCTCGCCCCAGGCTACGCCTCGGCGCGCTGGCGTCTCGCTAACGACTTCGATTTGCAATTCGACTGGGACGAGCGGCGCGGTCGCGACGGTTTCGCGACGGCGCTGGCGCTCGTAGATCGCGTTGCCCGGCACCCCAGTGGTCGATTGTCCGGCGTCGTCTCGCCGATGCAGGTCGACACCTGCACCGCCGATCTGTTGCGGGACAGTCGCGACGCGGCTCGAGAGCGCGGGCTGCCCTTTACGGTGCACATCGCGCAGAGCGTCAACGAGGTTCAGGAAATGATTCGGCGCCATGGCAAGACGCCGATCCAGTGGGCATACGAGATCGGCATCCTCGGCCCGGACACGATCCTTGGCCATGCGCTCTTTCTCGATGCCCATTCGTGGATTCGCTGGTGGACCAAGAGCGATCTCAAATTGATCGCCGAAACCGGGTCCTCCGTCGCGCACTGTCCGACGCCGTTCGCCCGATATGGCCAAGTCATGGAGAATTTCGGCGATTATTTGCGCGCCGGCGTCAATATGGGGCTCGGCACCGATACGGCCCCGCACAATCTCGTCGAGGAGATGCGCAAAGCCGCGGTACTCGCCCGCATTGCGGCACGCGACATCGAGACCGTGACGACGTCAGATCTGCTGAATGCGGCTACGGTCGGCGGCGCCAAGGCGCTGCTGCGCGATGATCTCGGACGGATCGCCGCGAACAAGAAGGCCGATCTGGTTCTAGTCGATCTGACGCTTCCGCAGATGAGGCCGGCACGCGACCCGCTGCGTTCGTTCGTCTATCACGCCGGCGACCGAGCCGTGCGCGATGTGTTTGTCGACGGGCGGCAAGTCGTGGCCAAAGGCCTGGTGCTGACTCTCGACCAGACCGCCGCGGCCGAACGCCTCGCCGTTGCGCAGCGCCGCATGCTCGAAGCGGCCCCCCGGCGCGACTATCGCGGCCGCAGCGCCGAACAGATTGTCCCGCTCAGCCTGCCGTTGGTCGATTGAATTGAATGAACGGCAACGGTGATCACGCTTTCGCGCGGCGGGATCTGGTGCGAGCGCGGCTGCGTTTGCGACCGAGACCAAGCTGTTTGGCCATCGTCGAGCGTTGTTCCGAGTAGGCCGGCGCAGTCAGTGGATGGTCGTTCGACAAGTCCCAACGTCTGAGATATTCGGCGACTTGCAGTCCATGCCGCATGCCGAGGTGACGGCGCAAGGTTTTGCCCTTGAAGCCGCATTCGAGGCAAACGACATGGTCATGCTGTACCGATCGCCTGATCGGCACCGCCGGTGTGCGAGCCGGTTCCGGCTGGATCGGTTTTCCCAGTTGGCGGATCGTTTGCTGTACCGAGATGATCAGCGCCGACAGCTGTTCCGGTGCGAGGGTATGATTGCCGACATAGCTCGCGATGATTTTCGTTACAGGGCGTAGATCAATGCTCCCCGTCGTATCGTCGCTGTCCATGATGCTGATCTCCCCGAAGATTCATTTTCGACCCCCCCTCCTTACAGCAAAAACCGGAGCAAGCGAAGCGCTCTTTACTGCGAATTGACCGATGCGGGCAGTTTTCGGCTGGTCCGTACAAGTCTTGCCCTGCTTCTCGATCGGCAGAGAAGCTGGCGCTTCGCCGCAAACGCACTGCTATGCCGATATCTG
Source organism: Allostellaceae bacterium (assembly GCA_035272665.1). Lineage (GTDB taxonomy): Bacteria > Pseudomonadota > Alphaproteobacteria > ATCC43930 > CGMCC-115725 > AP-15. The sequence goes on along the minus strand of DATEQL010000821.1, from coordinate 479 downwards.
TTGCAGATTGCTGCGCGCCGGCCGGGCAAAGCCGAGGACCAGCGGCGCGCCAGGTGGCGCATCCGGCGTCATGGGGGGGCGCGTCGTCCGGTGAGCGGCCAACCTTGTCAGCAGGCGATCGAATTCGCCGTAGTCCTCGAGGCAGCCGAGGTCTCGCACCGTTTCGACAAAGCGGAGGAATTGCCTCCTGGGTTGTGTCGGAAATTGCATCCATGGCAGCTCTTCCCAACCGATGGCATTCGGCGTTCGGGTAGAGTGTCGCCGGGGTTGGCCTGGTGAGCGGCCAACCGTCCCGGCGCAAAGGGTCAAATCACGGTGGTCATCGGGTGCGTTGCCGCGGGCGCTCTGGATGATCAAGGCGAGGCGGTGAACAATTCCCAACGCAGTCTTGTTGGTTACCTCGAGCCGCAGATGCAGCTGGTGCGCGCTGATGGTGTTCCCCGCAGCGCTCAATAAAAAACCAGCTTGAAACCATTTGT
>DATEQL010000820.1:0-19154 GCA_035272665.1 Allostellaceae bacterium | reverse complement strand
ATGGAATCCATCCGAACGAACGCGGCGTCGCGGTGCTTGTCGACCGAATCGCGCCGGTCGTCGCCCGTCTCATGGCGAGCGGGTCATGAGCGCGCGGTTCGCCGCTACCTCGGCGGCCGGGGACCCGGCGGGCCTCGCCGCGCAGTGCATCGCCAGCCTGCCCGTTGTGGATGGGGCGACGCTGGGCATCCTTTATATGACCGAGCCGGCTGCGGCAGTTCTGCCCGAGCTGACCCGGGCTCTCGCCGAGCACACCGGAATCCGCTCCTGGGTCGGCGGGGTAGGGCTCGGGGTCTGCTCGATGGCGGCCGAGATTTTCGACCAGCCCGCGGTGGTGGTGATGACGGCGGCATTGCCGCCGGACGACTTCCAAATCTTTGCCGCGACGGGGGACCCCGGATCCGATCTGCCACGCCGCCATGCCGGCTGGATCGAGAGGGTGCAGCCCCTCCTGGCGCTCGTTCATGCCGACCCGCGCTGTCCTGATGTGCAGAGCGCTGCGATCGCCACTGCCGCGGCGAGCGGCGCCTACCTTGTCGGCGGGCTCGTATCACACCGTTGTCCAAACCCGCTGTTGGCTCGAACTCCGGGCGAGGAGAGTCTCGGTGGCGATGGCGTAGCGGGCCTTATGCTCGCCCCCGGAGTCTCGGTCGCCACCGCCTTGACTCAGGGCTGCGTGCCGATCGGGCCGGTGCGTCGGATCGACGAAGCACGCGACAACGTTGTGATGGCTGTCGATGGACGACCGGCGCTCGCCGTCTTCTGCGAGGACATCGGACCGGCACTGGCGGTGGACCTCCAGCGTGTCGGCGGGCTGATTTTTGCCGGGCTGCCGATCGCCGGTTCGGACACCGGCGACTACCTCGTTCGCAATCTGGTGGCAATCGACCCCGGCCGCGGCTGGCTGGTACTGGGCGCGGAGGTCACCGCGGGCGATTCGATCCTGTTCTGTCGGCGCGATCCCGAGAGCGCGCGGCGCGACATGGACCGCATGGTGCGGCAGCTTGCCGGCCGTCTGAGCGGACCACCAAAGGCCGGGGTCTATGTCAGCTGCGTCGCGCGCGGCGCGGCGCTGTTCGGCGAAGCCGGGGTGGAGACCGAGCTCATCCGCGGGACGTTGGGCGAGTTCCCGCTGATCGGCTTCTTCGCTAACGGCGAGATCTCCCGCGACCGGCTTTATGGTCATACCGGCGTCCTCACCCTCTTCACCTGAGGAGCTGGCGAACGGGCAGATCGTACGGGATGCGATGTTGCGTCTCTTTGTCGGGATCGACTTTCCGCCGGAACTCAAGCTGCAACTGTCGTTGCTGCGCTCGGGGATTCTCGGGGCGAAGTGGGTGGATCCCGGCAACTTCCACCTGACCTTGCGTTTCATCGGTGAGACCGGCGAGGCCGTCGCAAGCGATATCGACGACGCGTTGGCCCGCTTACGTGCGCGTCGCTTTACGTTGCAGCTCGCCGGGACTGGCGTCTTCGGCGGCGGGGACAAGCCGCGGAGCCTGTGGGTCGGCGTCGAGCACCGCGCAGAGCTCTTTGCCCTGCGCGACAAGGTCGAGCAGGCGTTGGTCCGCGTGGGGCTGATGCCGGAACCGCGCAAATTCTCTCCGCACGTCACCTTGGCGCGACTCCACAACCCAGCGTTCGACAAGCTGAGCGGTTTTCTCGCCGCTCAAGCGCTATTCCGCGCCGCGCCGTTTCCGGTCGAGGGGTTCAGCCTGATCGCCAGCTTTCCGACAAAGGCGGGCTCGATCTACCAAGATCAGGCCGACTATGAGTTGCTGCAGTGAGGGTGCGAAAAGGGGAAGCGCGATGGCTTATTGGCTGATCAAATCGGAACCGTCGAGCTATTCGTGGGATCAGCTGGTCGCCGACGGCCGCACCCATTGGGACGGCGTGCGCAACGCGCAGGCATTGAACAATTTACGGGCGATGAGGCCCGGCGATCGGGCGTTCTTCTATCATTCCAACGAGGGCAAGGAGATCGTCGGTGTCGTCGAGGTGGTCAAGGGCTTCTATCCGGACCCGGCCGATAAGAGCGGCAAGCTCGGCATGGTCGACGTGAAGCCGCTGATGCCCGCCGCAGTTAAGGTGCGGCTGCCGGCGATGAGGGGTAACCCTGAGCTCTCCGAATTGTCACTCCTCAGACAGTCGCGGCTGTCGGTCTGTCCCGTCCGCACACACGAATGGACCGTGCTTTGCACAATGGGCGGGATCCCTGCGTAAAGCACCGTCCGGCGCGTTTACGTATCCGTTACAAGCATTTACAAAAATTTACCCTGATGGCCCGGTGAGGGCGTCATTCTCCCGGATCCGGAAGCTGCTTCCGCGGGGGAGGGATTGACTTGGACCGACTCGATCATTTCCGCGAGACCGAGGCAGGATTCACGCACGGTGAGGCCGGCAGGTTTGTCGGCCTGGTTCGGCGTCATCTTGCGATCGTCGATCAGAGCCCCTTGCGCCGCGAATGCCTCACATTGGCGCTCGCCCAGCAATCCCGGCGCTGGCACGTTACCGATGTCGCAGAAGCAGCAGAACTGGCGCGGCTGATCCGGCGGGGCGAGGGGTTCGAGGTCATCCTGCTCGGCGGTTCAACCTGTGCGCATATCGATCTCGCCGACCTCGCTGTGCTGTCCGAAGCGGCACCGGAAACGCCGATTCTCGTCACCGCGGATTGCGATGACGCGGAAGGCGCGCGCGCGATTCTGCGTTCTGGGGCGCGCGGCTTTCTGCCGACCAGCCTCGGCCTCAAGGTGCTGATGGGCGCGCTGGAGCGCATGCGCGCCGGCGGTACCTATGTGCCGCTGGTATTGAGCGAGCCGGCTTCCTCCGTTCCGGCGGAGCGGATGCGGGAAACTCCCTGGCGCGAGTTGACCCGCCGGCAGCGCGACGTCCTGGCGTTGATCTCGGAGGGCAAGTCGAACAAGCTTATCGCCGACGCTTTGACGATGACCGAGAGCACGGTCAAAGCGCACGTCAAGCAGATCATCAAGCGCCTGCATGTGGCAAACCGGACACAGGCGGCGTTACTCGCGACCCGCGCGAGCTGGCAGTCAGCGCGCCACTGACCTCGACGCGGCCCGAAGGGGTATTGTAAAGGCTTAACCGGGCGGAATAATCTTCGGCGATACTAGACGACGCAGGGCGAGCGTTGCCAGCCGAGGAGGAGCCGCGATGTCAAGCCGGACCGTGATCCCGATCTCGGCCCACCCGCAGGTCGGCAAGATCCACGAGGGCGATTATTTCCGGCTCTACCGAGAGTCGCTCACCGATCCTGACCGCTTCTGGGGCGAGCACGGCAAGCGGATCGACTGGATCAAACCATTCAGCAGGGTGCAAAACGGATCCTTCGAGGGCGACGTCCATATAGCCTGGTATGAGGACGGAACGCTCAACGCCTCCTACAACTGCATCGATCGGCACCTGCCGGGGCGCGCAGAACAAACCGCGATCCTGTGGGAGGGCGACGATCCCGGCAATGACCGCCGCGTCACCTACCGTGAATTGCACGACGCGGTGTGCCGGTTAGCCAATGTCCTGAAGGCGAGAGGCGTAAAAAAGGGCGACCGCGTCACCATCTACTTGCCGATGATCCCCGAGATTGGGGTGGCCATGCTCGCCTGCGCTCGAATCGGGGCGATCCACTCGGTCGTGTTCGGCGGATTTTCGCCCGACAGCCTTGCCGGCCGTATTCAAGATTGTCGCTCGACGGTCCTGATCACCGCCGATGAGGGGCTGCGCGGCGGCCGATCGATACCACTCAAGCGCAATGCCGATAATGCCCTGAGGCATTGCCCGGAAGTGCGCGAAGTTATCGTCGTCCGCCACACCGGCGGCGTGATCGACTGGGTGGAGGGTCGTGACACCTGGTATCACGAGGCCAGCGCGGCGGCTTCGTCCAATTGCCCGCCCGAGGAGATGTCGGCCGAGGACCCGCTGTTCATTCTCTACACGTCAGGCTCGACCGGGCAGCCAAAAGGTGTCTTGCACACGACCGGCGGTTACCTCGTCTACACGTCGATGACCCATGAATACGTCTTCGACTACCGCGACGGCGAGGTCTACTGGTGCACTGCCGATGTGGGCTGGGTAACCGGGCACAGCTACGTCGTCTACGGGCCGCTCGCCAACGGCGCTACGACCCTGATGTTCGAAGGAGTTCCCAATTACCCGGACTCGTCGCGGTTCTGGCAGGTCGTCGACAAACACGATGTCCGGATTTTTTATACCGCGCCGACCGCGATCCGCGCGCTGATGCGTGACGGCGAGGAGTGGGTACGGCGCACCAGCCGTCGCTCGCTGCGGATCCTGGGCACTGTCGGAGAACCGATCAACCCCGACGTGTGGTTATGGTACTACGATCATGTCGGCGATCAGCGCTGCCCGATCGTTGATACCTGGTGGCAGACCGAAACCGGCGGAATTCTGATCACTCCGATCCCGGGCGCTACGCCGTTGAAGCCGGGCTCCGCGACGCGGCCGTTCTTTGGCGTCGAGCCCGTCATCGTCGACAATGACGGCAAGCATGTCGACGGTCCAGGCGAAGGCAACCTTTGCCTCGCCCGCCCTTGGCCGGGAATGATGCGCACGGTGTTCGGCGATCATCGACGCTTCGTGCAGACCTATTTTTCGACCTTTCCGGGGCTCTATTTTACCGGGGACGGCGCTCGCCGGGATGAGGACGGGTTCTATTGGCTGACCGGCCGGGTCGACGACGTGATCAATGTCGCCGGACATCGGCTCGGCACCGCGGAGATTGAAAGCGCACTCGTCGCCCACCCGAAAGTCGCCGAAGCCGCGGTCGTGGGCTATCCGCATGATCTCAAGGGGCAGGGCATCTACGCCTATGTGACGTTGAGAGCAAGCGAGGAGCCGAGCGAGGAACTCAAGCGCGAGCTTGTCGCCTGGGTACGGCAAGAAATCAGCCCGATCGCTTCCCCGGATCTGTTGCAGTGGGCACCTGGTTTGCCGAAGACTCGCTCCGGCAAGATCATGCGCCGCATTTTGCGCAAGATCGCGGCCAACGAGCACGACGCCCTCGGCGACGTCACGACCCTCGCCGATCCCGGTGTCGTCGACGAGCTGGTCGAGAACCGGATGAACCGCGCGTAGCGTTACCCGAGCGCGTGGCGCAGTTGGCGGTTGGCGACGACGAGCATCGCGAGATCGGGGCTAGTGGCGGCGCGCAGCTCGCGGGCGACTGCCTCAGCGCGAGCGAGCGAGGCCGCGCGAGCCGCGGACCAGGCGAGGAGCGGGTCCGGCATTGCGGCGCAATCGCTCGCCAGGATGCGCCCTGCAAGATCGGCTTGTAGCGCAAACAGATCGTCGATTACCGCTTCGACGGCAAGCTTTTGCCACGGGGTTTCGGCCGGCAGCCGGCGGGCGGCGGCGCGCATCTCGTCGAGCGCGAACTGAGCACCCGCCCCGTAATAGATCCGGGCGGCGCGCTCGATCGGCTGCGCGGAGCGCTCTGCAAGGTCGGCGATATCGAGGGCGCAAGCGAGAAAGATCAACCGGGCGATGCGCAAGGCGGGCGCCTCGGGTACCCCCGCTTCGCGGAGACGCTGGGTGCGCTCGGCGAGGAGGCTTCGGTCGCGCGGCGGCAGCAGCTCGGACAGCGCTGTGGCGAGGATGCGGACGCTTTGCCTGAGCCGCGCGATCTCGCGGCCAAGATCGAGCTGCCTGCTGCGCAGCAGCCAGGCCGCCGCATGCTCGACCAGGCCGGTGATCTCGAGCAGCATGTCGATCTGCACTTGGGCTGCCACTTTGTTGTCGAGCGCCTCGATCTCGACCCAGAGAGGCCGCAGATCGAAAGCCTCCCGCACGATCGTGTAAGCGCGGGCAGCCTCCGGCACGGCGCGGCCGGTGCGTGCCTGCATCTCGTTGACAAAGGTGAGGCCGGCCCGGTTGACGAGATCGTTGGTGACGACGGTGGCGGTGATCTCGCGGTGCAGCGGATGGCTGGGGATCTGCGCACCGAGACGTTCGGAGATCGCCGCCGGGAAATAGCCGCGCAGCTCTTCGGTGAGCTCCGGCGCGTCGGGCAGATCGGAGGCGAGCAGCTCGCCGTAGAGCGCCATCTTCGCATAGGCAAGTAAGACGGCGAGTTCGGGACGAACGAGCCCGCGACGCTGCATCGCCCGCTCCGCGAGGGTCTCGTCGTCCGGCAAGAATTCGAGCGCGCGGTCGAGCCGGCCAGACCGCTCGAGGTCGCGCATCAGGCGCACTTGGCGGTCGAGCGCCGCGGCGCCGCGCGCCTCGGCGACCGACAATGCCTCGCCCTGGAGATAATTGTCCCGCAGCACCGACGCGGCGACATCATCGGCCATGGCGGCGAGAAGCGGCTCGCGTTCGGCCGCCGGAAGCGCGCCCGAAGCTATCGCCTGGTCGAGCAGAATCTTGATGTTGACCTCGTGGTCCGACATGTCGACGCCAGCGGAATTGTCGATGGCGTCGGTGTTGATGCGGCCGCCGGCGAGCGCATAGACGACGCGGCCTTGCTCGGTGACCGCGAGGTTGGCGCCCTCGCCGACCACTTTTGCCCGGATCTTGTCGCCATCGATGCGCAGCGCATCGTTGGTGCGGTCGCCGACCTCTAAATGCCTCTCGTGCGGTGCCTTGACATAGGTCCCGATCCCGCCGAACCACAAGAGATCGACCGGCGCGGCCAACAGCCGGCGGATCAACTCGGCCGGAGTCAGCGTGTCCGCCTCGATGACGATGGCGTGCTTCATTTCCGGACTGATCGGGATCGACTTGGCGCTGCGCTCGAACACGCCGCCGCCGGGCGAGATTAGCGCGCGGTCGTAATCCGCCCAGCTCGAGCGCGGCAGACGGAACAGACGCTGCCGCTCGACAAAGCTCTTGTCCGGGGAGGCATCGGGATCGACAAAGACGTGAAGGTGATTGAAGGCGCCGAGCAGCCGCAAATGACGTGACATCAGCATGCCGTTGCCGAACACGTCACCGGACATGTCGCCGACGCCGACCACGGTCAGCTCGCTTTTCTCGATGTCTCGCCCAAGCTCGCGGAAATGGCGCTTGATGAGCTCCCAGGCGCCGCGCGCCGTGATGCCCATCGCCTTGTGGTCGTATCCCGCCGAACCGCCCGACGCGAACGCGTCCCCGAGCCAGAACCCGTATTCTTCCGAGACCGCGTTGGCAAAATCGGAGAACGTTGCGGTCCCCTTGTCGGCGGCCACCACGAGATAATGGTCGTCGCCATCGTACCGGGCGACCCCCGGCGGCGGCACGATCCGGTGTCCCGCCGGAATTTCCGCGACGATATTGTCGGTCAGGTCCAACAAGCCGCGGATCAACATTTTGTAACATTCGACTGCTTCGGCCCCCAGTTTGTCGGGGGAAGCCGGCGGCTGCTTTACGACGAAGCCCCCCTTCGATCCGACCGGGACGATGACTGCGTTCTTGACCGTTTGCGCCTTCATTAGCCCGAGGATCTCGGTACGGAAATCCTCCTTCCGATCAGACCACCGGATGCCGCCGCGAGCAACCCGGCCGGCTCGCATATGCACCGCCTCAGCGCGGGGGCTATAGACGCAAATCTCGAAAAGCGGCCGCGGCAGCGGCATCAGGTCGATCTCGCTGCTTGCGAGCTTGACCGCCAGATAGGGTTTGGGCTCGCCCGAGGGTAGTCGCTGATAGTAATTCGTCCGCACGGTTTTGAGCACGAGGGTTAGGAAGCTCCGCAGGATGCGGTCCTCGTCGAGGCTTTCCACCGCGTCGAGGGCATGATCGATCGCCTGGACTTCGGCGATCACGGAGAGCGAAGGGTCGCCGGTACGGCCCGGATCGAAGCGGATCTCAAAAAGCTGGACGAGTCGGCGAGCAATCTCCGGATGCCCGCTCAGCGCATCCTCCATATAGGCTTGGCTGAACGCGGTCCCGATTTGCCGCAGCACCTTGGCATAAAGCCGCAGCACGATGATCTGGCGCGCCGACAGACCGGCGGCGAGGACGAGGCGGTTGAACCCATCGTTCTCGACCTGGCCGGTCCACACTGCGACGATCGCCTCCTCGAAACGCGCCCTGACCACGGTCGAGACGGTAGTTAGCAACGCCATCCCGGCGAGCTGGAATTCGTGGATCCACACCGCGGAGCCCGCGACATTGTCGATGCGAAACGGCTCTTCGGCGATCACGCGCAGACCCAGGTTCTCCAGGATCGGCAGCACGTCAGAAAGGGCGACCGGCTCCCTTGACCGATAGAGCCGCAATCCGGGAAGCCCGCCATCGGTGGGCGGGTGAAGTGAGACTTCGAGGTCCGAACCGGCCAGCACCGTCTCGATCCGCCGCAGATCGGCGATCGCCTGAGCGGGGTCCGTCCGCGCCTCGTAGGCGATCGGGAACGACGATACGCGGCTCAGCCGGGGACGCGCCTCCTCTTCGCCAAAGGCCTCCGTCGCCGCCTCCTCGAGGCAGTCCAACCAGCTGCGTCCGGCCTCCGCGAGGCGTTTCTCGAGTACCCCGCCATCGACCGCCGGCACTCCGCCTCGGGTGGTGCGAATAATGAACTGGATGCGCGCCAACGGCGACTCGTCGACATGGGTGTAGAAATTAGAGAGCTGCCCGGCGAACGCCTCTTCGAGGATCGCGGAGAAGCGCTGGCGCAGCGCGGTGTCGTAACGTTCGCGCGGGGCATAGACGAGGCAGGAGACAAAGCGCTCGAGCGGGTCGCGGCGGATGAACAGCGCGATTCGCTGCCTTTCCTGAAGGTTGAGAACGCCGACAACGGTATCGAAGAGCTGGTCTTCATCGGTCTGGAACAGCTCGTCGCGCGGGAGCGTGTCGAAGATGTGCAGCAGCGCCTTGCCGTCATGGCTCGTCGGCGCCAGCCCGGCGCGCTCGACGATCCGTCGAACCTTGAGCCGCAGCAGCGGGATTGAGAGCGGGTTGCGGCTGTAAGCAAGCGAGGTGAAGAGCCCCAAGAACAGGTCGATCCCGACCACTTCTCCACTAGGAGTAAAGCGGCGCAGCCCGATCGCGTCCATGTGCGCCGTGCGATGAACCGTGGCGCGGCGGTTCGATTTAGTGATCACGAGCAGTTCGCGACGGCGCACGAAGTCCTGTACGTCGCGCGGCATCGACGACAGATCACGCAGCCCGCCAAAGACCGGGTGAGCTTCGTCGCGCAAGATTCCGAGCGGCTCGCGTGCTGGTCCGGCCGCCCCGTCGAACCGGTATTCCCGATAGCCGAGAAACGTGAAGTTGTCGTCGTCGAGCCAGCGCAGAAAATCCTCGACCTCGTCAAGCTCCATTGGTGGCACCGGGGGCAAGGGCGGGCGCGACAGCTCGTCCAGCAGCTCACGCAAGCCCTGGCGCATCGGCTGCCAGTCTTCAACCGCGGCGCGGACATCGGCGAGGACGTTCGACAAGGTCTGCGTCAGCTGCGCAAGGTCGTCGGGGACCGATTCACGCGTGATCTCGATCTGCATCCAGGATTCGCGTAGCCCCGCCGCTTCCACGTCGCGCAACTCGCGGAGCCGCCCCTTCGGATCCCGCACGACGTTCAGGATCGGGTGAATGACCAGATGAGTGACGCGACCCCCGGCGTTGATCGCCAAGCTGACCGAGTCCACGAGGAACGGCATGTCGTCATTGACGACCTCGACGATCGTATGGGGTGAGGCCCAGCCGTCCGCCGCGGGATCCGGGTTGTAGACCCGGACCTTCGCTTGACCAGGACGGCGGCGCTCGGCAAAACGCCACAGCGACAGGGCAGCGCCGCAGAGGTCCCGCGGGCCTCGTTCGGCAACGTCGGCCGGCGGCACGTGCTCGTAGAATTCGGTGACGAGCCGCGCGGCGGTCACCGGCTCCGCCGCTTCGACCATCTCGCTGGCGAGCGCTCGGGCGCTTTCGATAAGCGCTGCTTTTCTCGCTTCGATCGTGCCGGTCATCCGGCCTCCGTAGTCATCGCTCCGGTGGCTTTATCGCCCGGTACACTCGCCGCTTCTCCGGGCTGCGGCAAGCGATCGCTGAACCTTCCCACCGACGAGTTCGCTTGAGTCCACAAGTCTGGAAAGTTTGACCAATTTCAGCGATAATTGTCGCTAAATTACGCAATTAACCTTGATGACAGTTCGCCCTCTATTCCGCCACGGCGCGATCTACCTGCTGCCGCTCGCGCTCCTGCTCGTGGCGCTCACTTTGCGGATCGCCGCGTCCGAACTGCTCGAGCGGCTCTCGCTGTTCTGCTTCGACCTCTATCAAAAAGCCGCGCCGCGCGAATCGGGGGACGCGGCGATCCGCGTCGTCGATATCGACGACGACAGCCTCAGCAAGATCGGCCAATGGCCCTGGCCGCGCACCGTCGTCGCGCAACTCGTCGACAGGCTGGGCGAGGCCGGCGCCGCAGTCATCGCGTTCGACATCGACTTTGCCGAACCGGATCGTACCTCGCCCAAATTGTTGCTGCCTTTGCTCGCTCAGAACGGGGTCGGGCCGGAGGAAAGAGAGAGGGTTCTAGCGGCGCTGCCCGATCCTGATCAACAGCTGGCGAAAGCCTTCGGCACCGTCCCGGTGGTCACCGGGTTCATTCTGATCGATCGCGGCCTGATCGATCGCGGCGAGGGCGGGCCGCCGCTTCCAAAGGCCGGGTTTGCCTTGGTCGGGGACGACCCGCTCGGTCACGTCGACAGCTTTCCCGCGGCGGTCCCGAACCTGCCGGTGCTGGAAGAGGCGGCCGCCGGAAATGGGTTCCTCAACCAATCTGTCGATTGGGACCACGTCGTTCGACGCGTTCCGCTGGTTTTGCGGCTCGGCGAGAAACCGTATCCGTCGCTCGTTGCCGAGACCCTCCGGGTCGCCCTCGGTGCGCACAGCTATGTCGGCCGCGCCGCGGGAGCAAATGCTGAGAAGAGCTTTGGCGAGAAGACCGGGCTGACGGCGATCCGCATTGGCCAGCTCACGATACCGACCGACGCTGCCGGGCGGGTGTGGTTGCACTACGCGGTGCCGCGGCGCGACCGTTTCGTCGCTGCCGCCGACGTTCTGGCCGGGAAATTCGATCCCGCCCTCTTCGCCGATCAGATCGTGCTGGTCGGCACCTCGGCCGGGGGCATCGTCAACGATCTACAGGCGACCCCGATCGCACGCAAGATGCCCGGGGTCGAGATCCACGCCCAACTGCTCGAACAGATACTGCAAGGGGCATTTCTCGTTCGTCCCGACTGGGCGGTCGGGGCCGAAGTCTTGTTCACGCTGTTGGTCGGAATGGGTCTGATCCTGAGTTTGCCGCGGATCGGCGCATTGCCGAGCGCAGTGCTCGGCGGCGCTTCGGTGGCCATCGCGTTTGGGACGTCGTGGCTCTTATTCAAACACGCGCAACTGCTGATCGACCCGGTCTATCCGTGGGTGGTGATAACGCTCGTCTACCTCGTGGCCACGCTGCTCGGGCATTTGCGGACCGAGGCGCGCCAGCGCGAAATCCGGGGCGCCTTTTCGCATTACATGTCGCCGCATTACGTCGACGAACTCGCCGCTCATCCCGAAAGGCTGCGGCTCGGTGGTCAGGCGCGGATCATGACGATCATGTTCTGCGACATCCGCGGGTTCACCAGCCTGTCGGAAAAGCTCGATGCCGAGAGCCTGACTCATTTCATGAACAGTTTTCTATCGCCGATGACCGAGATCATCACCGAGCGGAAGGGCACGATCGACAAGTACATCGGCGACTGCATCATGGCATTCTGGAACGCCCCGCTCGACGATCGCAATCACGCCAGGAATGCGGTTCAGGCGGCTCAGGCGATGCGCCGCCAGCTCGTCGAGCTCAACCGCCTCTGGCAGGCCGAGGCGGTCTACCGTGTCTTCCTTCCGGTTCGCATCGGCATCGGCATCAACACCGGGGAATGCGTCGTCGGCAATTTCGGGTCGCAGCAGCACTTCGATTACTCGCTGCTCGGTGATCCGGTGAACCTCGCGTCGCGGCTGGAGGGCCTCGGCAAGGTCTACGGCATCGATCTGGTGATCGGCGAGGAGACGGCCGCGCGGCTTGACGATCCGGCGCTGATCGAAGTGGATCTCGTGGCGGTCAAGGGCAAAAGCGAAGCCGGCCGCATCTATACGGTACCGCCGGAGCAGGTGGTGGAGGAGCAGTTCATCAACCAGCATTCCGCGCTTCTGGGAGCCTATCGCCGGCAGGATTGGGCGTCGGCGCTGCACCTGCTCAACGACGGCCGCCTCGGTGCGGCTCGTCACCTCGCACCCGTCTACGATCTCTACCGGCGACGCATTGCACAATTCCAGATCGAGGCTCCGCCCGCCAATTGGGACGGCGTCTTCACGGCCGAGGAAAAGTGACCCGAGTGCGACAACGCGGCATTTCTCGGACGCGGTCGACGCGGGATGCGATGCGTTGCGGGCGGGCTGCGACGCCAGGTCTGGTCAGAGACCGGTCGAGCGCCGCGCGCGTTTTTAGCGCTGCCAGCGGCTCAGCTCATCCCAGCGCGGCCAGCATGTCGGCGTTGACGAGGATGACACCCTCGTCGCTGCGGTAGAAGCGCTTGGCGTCGAGTTCCGGATCCTCGCCGATCACGAGATCCTCGGGGATATGGCACCCGCGATCGACGACGACCTTGTTGAGCCGCGCACGGCGGCCGACTTCAACATCGGGGAGCAGCACCGCCTCACAGCTCCGGGCATACGAGTTGATGCGGCAATTCGAAAACAGCAGCGAGCGTCTGACCGTGGCGCCGGAGATGATGCACCCGCCAGAGACCATCGAATCGACCGCCATACCGCGCCGCTCCGCGTCGTCGAACACGAACTTCGCCGGCGGGAACTGCTGCTGGTAGGTCCAGATCGGCCAGTTGCGATCGTAGATGTCGAGCGAAGGAACCGGCAGGACGAGATCGAGATTGGCCGACCAATAGGAATCAATCGTCCCGACGTCGCGCCAGTAGGCTTCGGCCTCCGGCGTGGTCTTGACGCAGCTTTCCTCGAATGAATGGGCGACGGCGAGACCCCGGCTCACCAGATGCGGGATCACATCCTTGCCGAAGTCGTGGCTCGATGTCGGATCCCGATGATCGCGTTCGAGTTCGGCATAAAGGAACTCGGCGGTAAAGACGTAGACCCCCATGCTGGCAAGCGCACGGCCGGGCTTGTTGGTGATCGCCGGCGGGTTCTTCGGCTTTTCGAGGAAATCGGTAATTCTCATCGAATCATCAACCGCCATGACGCCGAAACCGGAGGCCTCTTCGAGCGGCACCTCGACGCAGGCGACCGTGCAATCGGCGCCTTTGTCGACGTGATCGGCGAGCATGTTGGAGTAATCCATCTTGTAGATGTGGTCGCCGGCCAAGACGACAAAGTATTCCGTGTCAGCGGCTCGGAAGATGTCGAAATTCTGGTAGACCGCGTCGGCGGTGCCGCGATACCAGGTCGCCTCATCGAGCCGTTGCTGCGCCGGCAGAAGATCGAGGAACTCGTTCATCTCCGGACGCAGAAAGGACCATCCCATCTGCAGGTGACGCAATAGGCTGTGCGCCTTGTACTGTGTCAACACACAGATCCGCCGGACGCCCGAATTGAGGCAGTTCGACAAGGCGAAGTCTATGATCCGAAACTTGCCGCCAAAGAATACGGCGGGCTTGGCGCGCCGGTCGGTCAGCTGCTTCAATCGGCTGCCGCGTCCGCCGGCAAGCACGAGCGCTAGCGCCCGCCGCGTCAATCGCTGTTGCTGGGGAGCGCTCGATAGCATATGCGCCTCCGTCTCGGGCCGCGGCTCCACCGCGGCCGGTAGACGGTGCGCGACCTGCTGACGCACGTCAACTGGGACTGCGCGTGCCGTCTTTCGCCGCGCCGACCGGAATACTCAGTGTGCGACTTCGCCGAGCGCCTGCAGCTTCGCCCGGAGAACCGCTTGTTCGCGTTCAAGGCGGTGGAGTTCGATCACGAGGCGCTCGCGATCGGTATCAGCGGCGCGGGCGACCTGCTCGCGCAGGCTCGGCAGATTGCCCTCGACGACCCGCAGATCGGCCTCGATCGCGCCCCGATCGAGCATATCTGGGGGAATCGCCTCGTCGGCGAGCACCGTGCAGCGCTCCGGCGTCACCTCGGCAATGCCGCTGACAATAAAGATCCGCCGCGTGACGGTCTGCCCCTGATAAATCTCGATCATCCCCGGCCGGATCGTCGAAATCAGCGGCGCGTGACCGGGGAGCACGCCGAAATTCCCCTCGCTGCCGGGCACCACCACCATCTCGACCATCTCCGAGAGAAGCAGGCGCTCGGGCGTGACCAGCTCGAATTCCAGGCGGTCGGGCATCGACTTCTATCGGCCTCAGGCTGCTTCTGCCGCCATCTTATGCGCCTTGGCAACGGCTTCTTCGATCGTGCCGACCATGTAGAAGGCGCTCTCCGGCAGGTCATCGTGATCGCCGGCGACGATGCCCTTGAAGCCCTTGATCGTGTCTTCGAGGTTGACAAAGACCCCGGGGGTGCCGGTGAACACTTCGGCGACGAAGAACGGTTGCGACATAAAACGCTGGATCTTCCGAGCTCGCGCCACAGTGAGCTTGTCTTCCTCGGACAGCTCGTCCATTCCGAGGATCGCGATGATGTCCTGCAGCGACTTGTAGGTTTGCAGCACGCGCTGCACGTCGCGCGCGACTTGATAGTGATCTTCGCCGATGACCCGCGCGTCGAGCATCCGCGAGGTCGAGTCGAGCGGGTCGACCGCCGGATAGATGCCGAGCTCGGCGATCTGCCGCGACAGCACGGTGGTCGCGTCGAGATGGGAGAAGGTCGTGGCCGGCGCCGGGTCGGTCAGATCGTCGGCGGGCACGTAGATTGCCTGCACCGAGGTGATCGACCCTTTCTTGGTGCTTGTAATGCGTTCTTCCAGCGTTCCCAGATCTGTCGCCAGGGTTGGCTGATAGCCGACCGCCGAGGGAATCCGGCCGAGCAGCGCCGATACCTCGGAGCCCGCCTGCGTAAAGCGGAAGATGTTGTCGACGAAGAACAGCACGTCCTGGCCTTCCTCGTCGCGGAAATATTCGGCGAGGGTAAGGGCGGACAGGCCGACGCGGGCGCGTGCGCCCGGCGGCTCGTTCATCTGGCCGTAGACCAGCGCCGCCTTGGAACCCGGTCCGTCGATGTTGATAACCCCCGATTCCATCATCTCATGGTAGAGGTCGTTGCCCTCGCGGGTGCGCTCGCCGACACCGGCGAACACCGAGTAGCCGCCATGCGCCTTGGCGATGTTGTTGATCAGCTCCATGATGATCACGGTCTTGCCGACCCCGGCGCCGCCGAACAGCCCGATCTTGCCTCCCTTGGCGTAAGGCGTCAGGAGGTCGAGGACTTTGATCCCGGTGACCAAGATCTCCGCCTCGGTCGACTGGTCGATGAATTCGGGCGCCGGCCTGTGGATCGGCAAGCGACGGTTGGTCTGCACCGGGCCGCGCTCGTCGACCGGCTCGCCGACGACGTTCAAGATGCGACCCAACGTCTCCGGACCGACCGGCATAGTGATCGGCCCGCCGGTGTCGACCACTTGGGTGCCGCGCACCAGCCCGTCCGTCGTGTCCATCGCAACCGTCCGCACGGTGTTCTCGCCGAGCTGCTGCGCCACTTCAAGGACCAAGGTCCGGTCCCTCTGATCGATGTGCAGCGCGGTCAGGATCTCCGGCAGTTCGCCGCCGTCGAAGCGGACGTCGACGACCGCGCCGATGACCTGGGTGATCTTGCCGATGCTGTTCCTGGGCATGTTTCAGGTTGGTCCTTGGTTTCCTCTACGTACCAACGTCATGCCCGGGCATGACGACGGCGAGTCTATTTCGATCTTCGCTGGGTGCATAAGGCGCTGGATACTCAAAGCGCCTCGGCGCCGGAGATGATCTCGATCAGCTCCTTGGTGATGGCGGCCTGACGCGTGCGGTTGTAATTGAGGGTGAGCCGGTCGATCATCTCGCCGGCATTGCGGGTTGCGTTGTCCATCGCCGTCATCCGCGCCCCTTGCTCGCTCGCCGCGTTTTCGAGCAGTGCGGTGTAGATCTGCACCGCGAGGTTCTTCGGCAGCAATTCCGCGAGGATCTCTTCCTCGGAAGGCTCGAATTCGTAAATCGCACCGGCTAGCGTCGGAGGCGTTTCGTCGCCGGATGCCGACTGGAACGGGATCAATTGGTGCGCGGTCACGATCTGGGTCATCACCGAGCGAAAGCGGTTGTAGATGATCGTCGCGACGTCGAAGCCGCCGCCTTGATAGAGGACGAGGATGCGCTCGGCGATGTCGCGCGCCTCGTCGAACGACACCTGCCGGCGGCCGATCTCGGTCAGGCTGTCGTGGATCAGCCGCCCGTAGTCGCGACGCAATCCGTCGCGTCCCTTGCGTCCTATGGTCAGAACCATCACGGTCTTGCCGGCCGGTAAAAGCTCGCGGATGCGCCGCCGCGTCTCGCGCAGGATCGAGGCGTTGAATCCGCCGGCGAGACCGCGATCCGAAGTCGCGACGACGAGCAGGTGTGTCTCATCCTTGCCGGTGCCGACGAGCAGCGGCGGTGCTCCGGGCATACCCGCCATGCGGCCGGCGAGCGAAGCGAGCACACGCTCCATGCGCTGTCCGTAGGGCCGCGCGGCCTCTACCTGCTCCACCGCGCGGCGCAGCCGCGAGGCGGCGACCACCTTCATCGCCGAGGTGATCTTTTGGGTCGATCTGACGCTCCGGATGCGATTGCGCAGGTCCTTCAGGCTCGGCATTCGGCAGGCCCCGCGATCGTCAGGCGAAGGTTCTGACGACGCCGTCGAGAAATTCGCCGAGGCCCTTCTCGACCTCGGGCGAGATCTCGCCCGAGGCACGGATCGCCTCGAGGAATTCCGGGTGCGTGGATCTGAGGTCGGTCAGCATCGAGGATTCGAAGCGGCCGACATCTGACACCCCGACAGTATCGAGATAGCCGCGAGTGCCGGCGAAGATCGCCACGACCTGCTCCTCGACCGGAACCGGTGCGAATTGCGGCTGCTTCAAAAGCTCCGTCAAGCGGCTGCCGCGGGCGAGCAGGCGCTGCGTCGCCGCGTCGAGATCGGATGCGAATTGCGAAAAGGCGGCCATCTCGCGGTACTGCGCAAGATCGAGCTTGATGCGCCCGGCAACCTGCTTCATCGCCTTGATCTGCGCCGCCGAACCGACCCGGCTGACCGACAGGCCGACATTGATAGCCGGGCGGATGCCGCGAAAGAACAGCTCGGTTTCGAGAAAGATTTGCCCGTCGGTGATCGAGATGACGTTGGTCGGGATATAGGCCGACACATCGCCGGCTTGGGTCTCGATGACCGGCAATGCGGTCAGCGAGCCGCCGCCGTGGTCGTTGTTCATCTTCGCTGCCCGTTCGAGCAGGCGGGAGTGCAGGTAAAACACGTCGCCCGGATAGGCTTCACGACCGGGCGGCCGGCGTAACAGCAAGGACATCTGGCGATACGCCACGGCATGCTTCGATAGATCGTCGTAGATCATCAGCGCATGCATGCTGTTGTCGCGAAAATATTCACCCATGGCACAGCCGGCATAGGGCGCGATATATTGCAACGGCGCCGGCTCCGAGGCGGTCGCGGCCACGACGATCGAGTAATCGAGGGCACCGTAATCTTGCAATGTCTTGACGATCTGGGCGACGGTTGAGCGCTTCTGGCCGATCGCGACATAGATGCAATAGAGCTTGCGCGATTCGTCGGTGCCGGCGTTGATCTGCTTTTGATTGAGGATGGTGTCGATGATCAGTGCCGTCTTGCCGGTCTGACGGTCGCCGATGATCAGCTCGCGCTGGCCGCGCCCGATCGGCACCAGCGCATCGATGGCTTTCAGCCCGGTCTGCACCGGCTCGTGCACCGAACGGCGGGGCACGATCCCCGGCGCCTTGACCTCGACCCGTGTGCGGGTCACGTCAGTCAACGGACCCTTGCCGTCGATCGGCTCGCCGAGGGCATCGACGACGCGGCCCAAGAGGCCGCGGCCGACCGGCACGTCGACGATAGCGCCGGTGCGCTTGACGATATCGCCCTCGTGGATGCCGCTGTCCTCGCCAAACACGACGACGCCGACATTGTCGCTCTCGAGGTTGAGCGCCATGCCGCGCATCCCGTTCGGGAACGCGACCATCTCGCCGGCCTGGACCGTGTCTAGGCCATAGACGCGAGCGATCCCGTCGCCGATCGACAGCACCTGGCCGACTTCGGCGACATCGGCCTCGCCGCCGAAATTGGCGATCTCCTGCTTGAGGATCGCCGAAATCTCCGCCGCGCGAATTTCCATCAAAACCTCTTCAGCGCTCGGCCATAAGAGCCCGATCCGATACCCACCGCCCCTCACCCTCCCGCTGCGCGGGTCCCTCCCTCTCCCCGCAAGCGGGGAGAGGGCTGGGGTGAGGGGCGATCACCGGCATTGCATATCACCGTAGGTCCGGTTTCAACCGATGTCCTTCATCGCCAGCTGCAACCGCTGCAGCTTGCTCTTGAGGGAACCGTCGACCATGCGCGAACCCACCTTGACGATCATCCCACCGATCAGCCCCGGGTCGACCCTGGCATCGACGGAGACCCTTCGTCCAACGCTGCGGCCTAGCTGCTCGCTGAGCCGCGCGAGCTGGGTTTCGCTCAGCGGCCGCGCCGCGGTGACCTCCGCGGTAACCTCGCCGCGCCGCTCGGCGAGCTTTGCGAGATAAGCCTCGATCATCGCTGGCACAGCAAACAGACGGCGGTTTCGTGCGACGACCGCGAGAAAATCACGAACCAGTGGCGAAAAGCCGGCGCGTTCGGCCAGCGCTGCGATGGCCTTTCCCTGCTCGCCGCGCGTCAGGATCGGGCTGCGCACCAAGCGCGCGAAATCGGCACTCCCTGCCAGCATCGCCCGCAGCTCCCGCAGGTCGGACGCGACCTCGTCGAGCACCCGCCGCTCGTCGCCGAGGTCGAACAGGGCCGCTGCGTAACGCTCGGCGACGCCGGAGACGCCTGTCGCTTCGGAAGCCAATAGAACGCAATCCTCGCTAGCCGTACCGGCGAAATAGCCGCAGCAGAATTTCCTCGTCGATGTCAGCCCGCTGAGAGCATCACCGAGGGCACGAGGCCCCGCGAAACCTGCGCGTTCCTAACACAGGCCGACGCTACCGCGCAACCGCGAGGCCCGCGAACTCAAGAGGCTGACG
>DATEQL010000819.1:0-2220 GCA_035272665.1 Allostellaceae bacterium | reverse complement strand
CGGTCGTAGAGGTTCCAGCAAGCGACGTAGCTGCGGAAGGTGGTCCCGACGCCGTGGATGTCGAGGCTGTTCGGGCCGTTCTCGACCAGCACCAAGAGCGTGTCCTTGGGCGTTGCGGCCGAGGCCGCCGAAACCCGACTCACCACGGCAGCGGCGCCGGCCAGCGCCGCGGTGCTCTTCAGAAACTCTCGCCGCTGCAATTGCACCTCCGCCATCAATCCTAAAAGGGGCAAGCAATGGCCATGCCACGCGAGCGCCGCGGCGTGCCTGCACCCACCGGCCGGTGAGCATGAGCACGGGCGGGGCGAAAGCCCAAAGTTTAAGCATTCGGCCGCCTGCGCACCGACCTTCAGTCACCTCGCCCCGTTGGCAGGGAGAGGTCGGCATCCGGCTCATGCGCGGATGCCGGATGAGGGGTGACGGTTCCAGCTGGCAGACCCGTCCGATGTGCGACAGCAAAAAGCCGCTCACCCCGCCCCGCCCCGGAAAGCCCGCCCCAGCGGGCGGTTGTGCGGGGGCTCTCCCCGCAAGCGGGGCGAGGGACACGATCGCGGTCGTGCGCCCTGCGGGCGCCGCGTCACTACATGGACTTCCGGCGCATTGGCGCGGAAAATGCTTGCCTAGCCTGGCGGCCGATGTCTCGGATGGACAGATGGACCCTTCGATCCTCGACGGTTACGATCCGCGGGAATTTTATTGCGAGATGCTGCGCAGCGACGCGAGCCGGGCCGTCAGGGAACGCTTGTCCGGCCTGTCGATCGATGCGCTCAAAGAACGCGCTGCCGCCGCCAATGCCGAGCTCTACAACCTCGGGATCACCTTCACGATCTATTCGGATGCCCAGACGATCGACCGGATCCTGCCATTCGACGTGCTGCCGCGCATCCTGTCGGCCGAGGAATGGCGGCACATCGAGCGCGGCATCATCCAACGAATCACTGCTATCAACTTGCTGCTCGACGACATCTATCACCGGCAGCACGTGCTGCGCGACGGCGTGGTCCCGGCCGAACTGATCCTCGGCAACCGCAACTACCGTCCGCTGATGCTCGGCATCGATCTGCCGCACAAGGCCTATGTCAACATCTGCGGCACCGACCTGGTGCGCGACGATCGCGGCACGTTCTTCGTGCTCGAAGACAACGCGCGCACACCCTCCGGCGTCAGCTATGTCGTTGAGAACCGGCACATGATGCTGCGCGCCTTTCCCGATCTGCTCGACGACATCGGCTTGCGCCCGATCGACAATTACGGCGCGAAGCTGATCGCGGCATTGCAGGAGGTGGCGCCCGCCGGGAACGCCGATCCGCAGGTCGTTCTGCTCTCGCCCGGGACCTACAACTCGGCCTATTTCGAGCATGTCTTTCTGGCGCGCGAGATGGGCGTGCCGCTGGTTGAAGGGCCTGATCTGGTGGTCGAGGACGACCGCGTCTTCATGCGGACCACAGGGGGTCTGTCGCGCGTCGACGTGATCTATCGCCGGATCAACGACGATTATCTCGATCCCGAAGCGTTCGTCCCCGAGAGCATGCTGGGCGTGCCCGGGCTGATGCGGGCCTATCGGGCCGGTAATCTGGCGCTCGCCAACGCGGTCGGCACCGGTGTCGCCGACGACAAGGCGGTCTACGCTTATATGCCTCGCATCATCCGCTACTACCTTGACGAGGATCCCATCCTCCCCAATGTCGAGACCCACATCTGCCGCGAGCCGAAAGCGCTGCGCTACACGCTCGACCACCTCGCCGAGCTCGTCGTCAAGCCGGTCGGCGAAGCGGGCGGCTACGGCATCACGGTCGGTCCGAGGGCGAGCCTCCAGGAGCTCGACGAATGCCGAGCGAAGCTCGTCGCTGACCCGGCCAATTACATCAGCCAGCCTTGCGTCAACTTATCGGTGGCACCGACCCTGGTCGACGGCCAGATCGAACCCCGGCATGTCGACCTGCGGCCATTTGCGGTCACCGGATCGAGCACCTGGGTCTTGCCCGGCGGCCTGACGCGGGTGGCGCTGCGCCGCGGCTCGCTGGTCGTCAATTCCTCGCAGGGCGGCGGCTCGAAGGACACCTGGGTCGTTGAGTGACGTTCTGCTCGCCCGTTTCGCGGAGTGCATCTTCTGGCTCGCGCGCTATGTCGAGCGCGCCGAGAACCTCGCACGCATCCTCGACGTCAACGAGACCTTCTCGCGCGACAGCCGGGGCGGCCAGAATTGGCGCCCGATCATCC
>DATEQL010000818.1:0-2705 GCA_035272665.1 Allostellaceae bacterium | reverse complement strand
TTCTGTTTGATGCCAAGGACTACCTCGACATCGCCCCGCACTGGGCGTTGTTTGCGGGCGGGGCGATTTTTCTCGCGGTGCTGTCGATCAATTTCATCGGCGACGGATTACGCGACGCGCTCGATCCCCGAACCTCCGCATAGCGAGGGTCTACTAACCTCATTATGCGTAAATTGGCGGATGTGCGGAAGAAGGCATTGGCGGATCGAAGCCGCAGAGGTGATTGGCTCCAAAGTCAGTTCTTCTACAGGCTCCCAAGCAGCGGTGACACGTACGCTGACTTTTGCAACCAGATACTACAGACCATGGGAGGCGAGAAATCCGCGCCACCCGGGAAACCGGTCTTCGTCGATTTCCTCGCCGTCCCGCAGCCGGCGCATTAGGCCGAGATCGACGTCGAGGGCGGTGCCGCAGGGCAGGGTAAGCCAGCGGATCTCCTCGGGTCCGTCGAGCCGCCGAAAAATCGCCCGATTGAGGGTTTCGACCGGAGCGCGTCCGGGCTCGACCGGCATCGTGTCCCCGACCGCGCACAACCGGAGGACGTTGGTCGCCAGATCCTGCGGCGGTGCCAGGAAGGGGGCGACCTCGGCGAGGGACCGAGGGCCGTCGGCAAGCGCCCCGACGATCGCCCGAGCCGTTGGGTTGTTGTAGGGATGGAAGCCCGTCGGGGTGGCGGCCGAATAGCGTATTGCAGTGGCGGGGCGGGCGAGCGCGAAGGTGCTCGCCAAGAGCGCGTCGCAGCGCTGCTCGCCGCCCAATACCCGCTTGTCGCGGGCGAAGACGTCGCAGCGGAAGCGCTGATCCAGGTAAAAGTCGCGGACCAGCTCGCGCAGATCGTCATCGGCAAGGGCACCCAGCACCTCGCGAGCGTTCCCGCTCAGCACCAGCGGATCGAGATTTTCGATCAAAGTCGCCGAGCCGACTGGTGCGAGCCCGATCGTTTTCATCGCGGCCCTTACCTCGGTGACGTAAAGCGGCTGCCATGCTCCGGGCATGAACTCATGAACGAGATAGGCCGGAGTGTAGTCTTCCGGCCGCCGTTCGAGCTCGCCGACGATAAAGCTCGGCGCCAGCGCTGGCACCTCGGCGGCGGCGAGAGTGCGGATGATCCCAAGGGCGGCGGCTAACCGTGCGGCGCTGTCGCCGGAAGAGCCGCGGGCCAGCTCGCGCGCCAGGCGCTGGAAGGGCAGGTCGCGGGCCCAACCCGGCATCGCATTGTAGCTGACATAGACGAGTCCGCCGGGTTTGAGCCGCCGATCGAAGAACCGCCGCAGCGCCCGCCGTTTGGCGACATCCACCCAGGTGTAGACGCCATGTGCAACGATGTAGTCGAAGAGCGGCAGCTCCAGGTCGAGTGTGGCGGCGAAATCGACGGCGTGAAAATGGACATTCGAGATCGCCGCCTCGGCTGCCAGGCGCTGGGCATGGGCGATATGCGCCGGCATTGCGTCGATACCGTGGAACACCCCGTCCGGATGCGTTGCTGCGAGGATCACGGCGGTGACCCCCTGGCCGCAGCCGAGGTCGCACCAGGCAAAGCCGGCCTTCCGCACCGGCGGCTCGACCCCGGCCGTCAGCGCCACATGGTCGAGCCAGGCCGGCGCCAGCGGCGGCTTGAAGTCGCGCAGATACGGGATGTCGGTCGCATAGCCGTGGAGATCGCCGGTCATGGATCGTTTCGCGGAGCGGGTGAGCCGTTTCATCATATACCGCGGCTCGATCCGCCAATGGCCCTTTCCGCTGGGAGAAGCGAGGGTTGGCATCCGGTCAGCGGGAGCAGCTGACCAATGGCAAGTTCCGACCCGAAGCCCGACCCTCGGCCTTCCCGCTTGAACGGGTCTTCATCCCTTTCCGGTCATTGGCCGTCGACCCCGGCGTCAAGTTGGCGTTATGGGTACTCGCCTTAGGAAGAGTTCTGTCCTAGTGTAAGTTGCACAACTTCTTAGGGGGGACAGGATGGGCGCCAGTAACCGGATGAAAGGCAGGAACGCGGTGAAGCGCGGTCTGGGAAGCCTGCTGCTGGCAGGCGGATTGGTACTGTCGTTCGGCGCAGCCTACGCGGACGTGCTGATGCTGACCTCGCCGACGATCCCGGACAACGGCACGCTGGCGATAAAAAACGCGTGCAGCGACAAGCAGCGAAGCCCAAATTGCGTTGGCGAGAACATTTCGCCGCCCCTCACCTGGTCAGGCGTGCCGGAAGGGACCAAGAGCTTTGCCTTGCTGCTGTTTGATCCCGAAGGGCGCGCCCCTGCTGGCGTGTCGCATATGGTGGTCTACGGCATCCCGGCATCGGTGACGGGATTCGCCGAGGGCGAGCTCAGCCAGCCCTCCGACAAGTTTGTCGGCGGGAAGAGCACGATGGAAAAGGCAGTCTATTTTGGGCCAGGAACGCCGCCCAATACTGATTGGCATCATTATACCTGGACGTTGGTCGCAACCGACCTCGACCCGAAGGCGCTGCAGCCCGGTCTGACCCGCGAAGAGCTGGCGGCCGCACTCAAGGATCACTTAAAGGGCTCGGCTGGGCTCGTCACCCGCTTCAAGCACCCGTAGGAGCGGTTGTCACTGCGGTCCGCCAGTCATCTGGGGGACGGCGGATATATGCCGACATCGCGGTTCCGGCCGGCCGCGATGAGGGCGCGCTTCGTTTTGCAATTTGGCCTCGCGCTGGAGAGGTGGCGATCGTTCCACGCCGATACCGG
>DATEQL010000817.1:0-11702 GCA_035272665.1 Allostellaceae bacterium | reverse complement strand
TCCTTTTTTCCGCAAACCAAAACTTTGCAAATCAAGGGTCCATAAGAGCCTGACCCAAAAGCCAACACACCCTGATCACCTCCAGTAAGGGCCGCTTTCGAAGCCGACAGCCGCCGTTCAGCCTTGGCGGCGGGAACCGCTGTTCCTGCCCCAAAACGGCCATTACTAGCTTTGGTTCGAGTTAGATCGATCTGTAGGCCGACCGAATGAGGCATTGCGTGATTAGCTGGCGAGCCTCTCGAGCTTGGCGCACCGTCTCGACGGTCACCCGGCCGCTCTTCCCGCCAAAATGGTCGATGACGTAGTTGGACAGCCGCGCCAGTTGCGCATCGGTGTAAGCATGGCCGAAACTCGGCCGGCCAGCGAGCCGACCGCACAGGAGCGAACCGCCCGCCCGTCGACGTGTACCGTGCAGGCGCCGCACTGAGCGATGCCGCACCCAAATTTTGTTCCCGTCAGGCCGATCACATCGCGCAGGACCCAGAGCAGGGGCATCTCGGCGTGGACATCGACCTCATGGTCTTGATTATTGACGGTTACGGTGATCATTTTCGGATGCCCTGTGACGGTTGCCCTCGCGGCTCAGTGACCCGGGGTGACTCGTTCATGCCGGGGGCGAGGCCGGGGGAGTTCTTCGGGATTGAGAGGGGTTATGGGTTTGGGTGTGGGAAGGGTTACCGTCGCGCCGTTCTCGTCCCCGACCCGCGGAATGCAGCCAGGTGACGGCCGCGGACCGCGAACGATGTCACCCAGGCTGTTCGCAACGCTAGCGAAGCGCTGGCGCCAGCCACCGCTTTCCTGCGCCTCGGCATTGCGGATCGTCACTGTCGCGGTCATACCTGAAACGAGCGGGACGCCGGCTGGGACATTGGTGATTTGGATGCGGACTGGCACGCGTTGCGCAAGCAGCACCCAGGTGTAGACCGGATCAACGCTCGGCAGGCCCTGGGTGCTCGGGGCGGCGTTTGAGACGCTGATGCCGCGGGTCACGCTCTCAACCCGCCCCACGATCGGATCGCGGTAGCCCATCAACACCGCCTCGGCGCGGTCGCCGACGCAGACATGGGCCATCTTGGTTTCCTCGAAATAGCCGTCGATCCAGTAGCTGTCGGCATCGATCACCGAGATGTTGGTCGTGCCCACGTGGGCATAGTCGCCCACCCGCATCAGAAGATTGGTGACATAGCCGTTCACAGGACTGCGCACCTGTGTCCGCTTGAGGTTCATATCGGCCTCGGCTAACTGCTGCTGGGCGACGTCAAAGACGGCGCGCGCCTGGGTGGCGCTGCCGGCATACTGCTGCTGCTGCTCCGCTGTCGTCGCCAGGTCGGTCAGGTGCAGCCGACGCTCCGCCTCCTTGCTTTTGACCTGTAGATCGGCGGCTTTCTGGTGCAGCTGCGCTTTGGCGGTGTCGCGCGCCACCTGAAAGTCGAAGGGATCGATCACGTAAAGCACGTCGCCCCGATGGACGAACTGGTTGTCGACAACGCGGACTTCCGTGATCTGCCCCGACACCTCGAGCGCGATGCTTGCGACCTGCACGCGGACGCTGCCATCTCGTGTCCAGGGCGCGGTGACATACGCGTTCCAGATGACCAGGGCGGCGAGCACCGCGAGGGCCAGGATGAGCAGGGTCGCCGTCGTCTTGAGCGTTTCCCGAGCGAAGCGAGCCGTACGACCTGAACGCCCGGGCGCCGGCCCTTTCGGTGGTGACTTTAGGTCAACGCGCAGACGCTCATTCGGCTCCGCGATCGGCCGAAGCCCTTCCAAAACAGTGCCAGCCCCCTCGCTCGGCGCCAGGGCGGCGACATGAAGATCGGAGCGCTCGGCAGCCTCTGGACAGGGCTCGGCGACGGTGGACGTGGTTCGGTCGCGTGAGATGGAGTCCGGCAATTGCATGGACACCTCCTCCTAGAAAAGCGCGATCAGCAGCGCGAGGATCAGGACGTAGAGGCTCAGTTCCGCGACCGGCAGGTTGCTGAAGGCGCGATTGAAGGCGACGAGGCGAAGCAAGGGACGCAGCACCGCGAAGATCGCGATCGCGGCGCCCGCGTAAGTCACGAAAGGAGCGACGAGCACCCCGCCGATCGTCCATTCGGGGAAGCTGTGCATCATGAGGTGGTCGACCGGTGTGGATCGAGGCCAAAGGGGCTGGCGTCGATCAGTAAGGCGGCCCAGATCAGATCCAGGCTGGCCGCACGAGCTAATGCCTGACAGTCATGATCGAGCTGGGTTGCCGTGCTCGCGAGATCGGCGGCGGCGCGGCGCAGGCTCCGGGGCTCACAGGCCACCAGGGCTGAATATCCGTCCTCAACCAGGTGCCCGCCCGAGCGAGCGGACAGTTCGGCGAGCGTTGTTCGGGCCCCTCGCACAGCTGCCGCGAGTCCGAAGATGTCGAGAGCCTCACCTAGGTCGTCACGGTGTTCATCGTGGTCGGCAGGCTGCAGTGTGGCCAGTTGCCCGATGCGGTCCGCGTCGCGGAATAAGGCCTCGTCATTCAGGCGCCGGGACCGACCGCCGGCTCTGAGGTCGCGCATCTCCGCTCGTGCCGATGTCAGGCACCAGCGCCGCCGAAGCGCGTCTGATGTCGGGAGCAGAGTCCGCAGAAGGACGAACAGCAGGATGCTAGACGTGATCCCCATGAAGCTGGTGAACAGATAGGTATCGGGGTCATAGCTCTGCGGGTTCGTCGGGGAGAGAATCACAGGGAAGAAGACGAGCAGCAGAAATGCGATAGGGACCAGTCTCGGGTTGGAGATCGTGAACAGCAAGGCGGCGGCGAGGACGCTTGGCGCCATGCCGATCGCCAGGAGGGGAAACTGATCAACGCCGTCGAGGATCAGGAACTCCGTCACGCCCGCAAGCAGCACGGCGATCGGCATCGCGATAACAGCATTGGCCGCGAAGGCAGGCGGGTTCGGGGTGTTCGCGCTCAAGGCTATGATGACCCCAACCAGGGCGACGCCCTGCGACGCGTACGGCCAGCCGCCGAGGGAAAACAGGATACCGGAGATCAGCACCACCAGAAACGCACGCAGACCGCTTCGCATAGCCGCCGGACGCGAGCGGTAGATGGGGGCATGGATACGGCGCGGAGGATGGCGACCCGCCTGCAGGTCTCCGATGGCGTCCTGCGCCCGCCGATTCTCGATCAACAAGCCGCGGGCGTGGCGGACGAAAAGCGCGTCGTGCGGGTCGGCGTAGGTAACATCTGCGTGACGCCGCAAACGAAGGTCCAACGCACGGCCCTCCTCCCCGAGGCCGTCGGCTAGGCACTCGCAAAGCGCTTTGCGAAGAGATGGCAAGGTCGTGGCGGGGAGCGATGCCAAGGAGCCCGCGGCGTTGACCTCGGCGACCAGGGCCACGGCGGCGCTCCGAGCTGTCGCGCCTCGCGCCCATCCATCGCTCGATTCGGAGGCGAGCGCCGTGATGTCAGCATGAAGAGCGGTGATCTCGCGCAGCAGATTCGCCGACTGGATCAGGTTCGCACTCTCGCCGCGGAGGAGGGCGAGCGCGAAGAGACGTACGCGCCGATGGGCTGCCGTGAGCTTGCCGGCCAGTCCTGCGTGGACATTCGGGGCGGCGAAAAAGTCGCTGACCAGGGCGAGCGCGGCAATTCCCACTACGATCGCCGCGCCGCGGTTGATGCCAGCCAAGAAAACATTCTGCGGCGAATCGATCTGCGTCACAGCGACCAGAGCAACCGTATAGCCGGACAGCACGGCGCCGTAGGCCCTGTTGCCGTCCAAAAGTCCACCGACGTAGACGCAGAGCCCGAGCCAGCCTGCGAAGCCGACCATGAACAGCTCGCGAGTCTGCGGGAACATCCCAGCGATCACGAAGGACGCGACAACCCCGATGATAGTGGCAAGGATCCGGTACAGGGCCTTTTGGTAGGCGTGACCCCGCGTCTGCAGAGCGAGAATGCCGACGGTAACCGCGGCGGACGAGGCGCTCTCGAGCTGCAGCCAGAACGCCGCGTACAGCCCCACCATCATGGCGGCCCAGATCCGCAGCGCAAAAGCCCAGGCGGAGAGCGGAAAGCCGGCGACGGTGACCTCGCGGCGAACGCCTTGCACGAGGGTCACGGTCACTGGTCTTTCAAGCGAGAAGCCAATGGGGCGGCGTCGCAAGCGGCCTTGGTCGTCGCGTCAGAACGCACGGAAGCGCGATCTGCGATTAGATCCGCCTCACGGTCGAGTTCTTCTGCGCGGAGGAGCCGCGCTTCCCAAATCCATGGCACTGCCGCCTTGTCCGCGAATTCTCGGTACCAGGCAGCGGGGTTCCGAAGCCTGATCACCGCCTGCACTTCGTTCGGAGCGGACGCCGCTGCCGCCAGCATCGATATGGATCGCGCAGTCACTGCAGAAACAGCTTCGCATGCTCAAGAAAGACGTCCGCACGCTGAGATTGCGCGCCGTGACTCGCGTCCGGATACATGATCAGTTGGGCATTGGGCAGATGTTCAGCCAGCAGGAAAGCGTTGATCGGCATGACAACGACATCCCTGTTTCCATGCCCAATCAGAATGGGGTGATGAATTTTGCCAAGCATCGCGAAGCGGTCGCTCGGGGGTATGACGCCCCATTCACGAATCGTCGCTATCTGGGCCAAGGCGGACTGCCTGGACACTGGCACATCACGGTCGGCGCTGCGGCTCTTCAGCCGCTCCATATAGGCGCGTCCCGACTTCTGGCTTGCCTCGCTTTGCGTGAAGAATGCCCTCATGAGCAAGCCCGCCGGGTCAATCAGCTCGTCCACGGAGAGCTCGTCGAAGACCATTCCTTCGCCGCCTCGCGGCCCTGTCCCGAGCAGGATGATCCGGCGAAGCAGGCCCGGATATTCGGCACCCAACTGCTGCGCAATCATGCCCCCGAGCGAGAAGCCGACAATATCGAAATGGATCAGTCCGATCGCTCGACAGAATGCGACGCAGTGTTTTGTCAGCGCGGCGACCGTGAATGGTGTCTCGCCGGATGACCTGCCGATCCCCGGGTAGTCGAATAGGATGACGTCGTGTTCCGCAGCGAAGCCGTTCGACACCTTCGGGTCCCAGTCATCCATATGCGCGGCGATATAATTGAGGAGCAACAGAGGTGTCGCTCCGCGCGGCCCAAAGCGCCGGTAGGCGAACTGGACATCCCCAGCCTGGACGAACTGAGTTGGAGCGGTCTCGTGGGTGACGTTGGACATTGGCATCTCCTCCGTCATGATTTCTTTCATCCGAATAGTCCCGGAGAGATAAACGGGCAGTCGTCCGGGCGCGAGTTATGCGATGTAAAGATCCGCAAAGATGATTTGCGCTCCGCGCCAGGCAGCGCGGGTGCTCCGGCTCGGCTTTGTGCTATCTCGTGGCCCCTTCGATGGCGGCGAGCAATTCGTCGCCGTCGCCTATGAACAGCGGGAAGCCGACCATGTCCGCCCAGCGTCTCTCGACGGCGGCGATCGCAGTGGCGGGCGAGAACCCTCCCGAGGCGATCACGATGCCCAGATAGGCGGCGCGGAGATGTCGGCCGACCGGAGACGCGAGCAGTCGCCGCGGCCGGGAAGAACCGTGCCAGCGACATGGACGTAGGGGATTTCCATGTCGCCCAGGTCGGTGAGCCAAGAAAGCCGGCGAACGACTCGGGTCACTCATCATACGGCGCGGCCGACATCAACTGTGATGCTGTCGGGATTGGTTGACCCTGCAATGTGCAGCCGGCGGTGCGCGCAACGTCGTCGGTCCAGTTTAAGACTTGGGCGGCCGGATTATGCCGACAGTGCTCGACCAACAGATTTCGGAATTCGGCTTTGAAATTCATCCGCGGATATCTTTCGAGCACTTCCTCGACCACCTGCCGCGGCACTTGATCGAGGCCTAGATCCAACAACTCGATCCCGGCGCCGAGGTGGACCAATGCGATCTCGTCTGCCAACCGAGTTGCGATTCCCGGAGAGGTGTGCAACGCGATCGCCTCCCAAACCAGATCCGCGCGCTCTGGCGACACCTGATACTTCGAGCAGAACTGGCGAGCAGCATCCGCGCCATCCACCTCAAACCGATTGTCGTGGCGGTAAGCAGGAACCAGTCCGAGGTCGTGCAAAACCGCGCCGCAAAAAGCGGCTTCCTCATCGACCACCGAACGGCCGAGCTCCCTGACAGCAAGGCTACCGAAAATGTATGTTCGAAGACTATGAGTGCAGAGAAATTCGGGTGAACTAGACTCCAACAGGTCGACAGCGGCATTACACAGCGCCGTATCCGGAATTGTAATACCGGCCACCGATTTCAAACGTGCCAAAGCCATAGCGAGATTCCTTTCTTGGTGAATCTCAGTCGCCGACGAAGGGCTTACGGGCAACCGCCACCAGGACCACGTCCGCCTCGACCGTTGCTGTGGCGCCGTCAATCTTCAGTCCCAGCTGTCCGGCACGGATGGCTGCGGTGTAGCCGCCCACCCCACTGCCGATCACCACCACATCATAGTTGACCGCTGCCTCGGACGGGGCCTGGGCCATGGTCGCCTCAATACTCGAACCACTGTTGAAGCGCCTGGTTCTTCTCGTCGGTGAAGGGCGAGTAGAGGTGGTCGATCGCGACGTCGGGCGGGGAGATCAGCATCGACTTAGCGTGGCTGAGCGCATCGAAGCCGTACTTGCCGTAGTAATGGCCCATCCCGGCGGCTCCGGTGCCGCCGAACGGCATCGTCTCGACGAACAGGTGAATGTTCACCTGGTTCACCCCGCCCCCGCCGTAGGACAGCTCGCCGATGAACCGGTCGATGGTCTTCTGGTCGCGGCTGAAAATGAAAGCTGCGAGTGGGCGTGGCGTCGACGCAATGTGGCCGAACGCTTCGTCGAGCGTCCTATAGGTGAGGATCGGCAGGATCGGCCCGAAGATCTCGTCCTCCATGATCTTGTCTTCCCAAGTAATGGGATAGAGAAGCGTGGGATCGAGGTAGCGCGCATCTGGATCGGACTTGCCGCCGGCGATCACCTTTGCGGGATCGATGAGCGACGCCAGCCGAGAAACCGTGTGCGCATTGATGATGCGCGAATAGTCGGAATTGGATTTCGCATCATCACCAAAGAGCTCGACCAGCGCCTTCTTGGCTTCTGCGACAAAGGCCTCTGCGACGGACTCGTGGACATAGGCGTAGCCTGGCGATGTGCACCATTGCCCGCCCCAAGCCATCGCGCCCCAAACGATCTTTTTCGCCGCGTCCGGGATATTGGCCGTCTCGTCCACGAGCGCCGGGTTGATCCCACCGAGTTCGAGCAGGACGGGCGTGAGGTTTTCCGCGGCCGCCCGCGCGACGATCTTCCCAACATAGGTGCTGCCGGTGAAAAAGATGAAATCGAACGGCAGCTTCAGGAGCTCGGTGTTCTCCTCCTTACCGCCAGGCACTGCGGTCACGGCCCTCGGATCGAAATACTTTGGGACAAGCTCAAGGAGCAGGTCCGTCGTCGCCGAAAGCGCCTCACTCAGTTTGAGGATGCAGGTGTTGCCGGCCGCGAGCGCAGCCAGCGCCGGGCGGATTAGCAAGAGCAAAGGCCCGTTGAACGGTCCGATGATCAGCGCGACGCCATAGGGCTCGCGATAGATCATCCCCTTGTGGCCGGTCTTGGCCAGGAAGCGCGGCACTGGCGCTTCGACCGGCTTCATCCACTCCTTCAGCTGGCTCTTCTGGACCTCCGTCTCCCCCGCCGACGCCGCGGTCTCGAAGATGTATTCCTGTGAGGCGGTCTTGAAGTCCTTGGCCAGCGCCTCGTGGAAGCGCCGCTGGTTCTCGTTGATCATGCTGGCCATGCGGTCGAGTTGTTCGACGCGCCATTCGTAGGAGCGTGTGACACCTGTGGCGAAAAGCGCCTTCTGCGCGTCGAAGATGTTCTGGAATTGATTCATTGGAGCCTCGCCTAGATGTCAGGATTGGCGTCAAGTAGCTTGGCGCCGGGAGCCGGGTTGATCCAGGGCCGGCGGCGCCCGACGAACAGCTCCCACACCGGGTGGAACCATTCGTTCGGATCGAGGGTCCCAGCCTTGACCATCATCAGGTCCGGGGTCAGGTCGGGCTCGGCGGTAAGGGGCGAACCGCAGCTCGGGCAGTAGCGGCGCACCACTCTGAGCCCGCTCGTACCGATGTCGTCGAAGACCTTGGTCTCGTCGGCGATCGTCACCGCGCTGCGGTGGATGAAGATGACCGTCGAGAACGCGGTCCCGGACTGTGGCCGACAACGGTTGCAATGGCAAAGCCCGTCCGCCAGCGGCTTTTCGGTGATTTTGTAGGTGACCGCGCCGTACATGCAGCGGCCCGTCCGTGTCGAGGACTTGGGACGCGTCGTCGCTCATAGCGCTACCTTTCGACATGGAAGCCGCGGCCGGATCGGGCTCTCAGCTCATCGTGAGAACCATCCGGAAGCGGGCATGGCCGGCCATCATCTTCGCGTAGGCGTCCGCGGCCCTCTCGAGCGGCATGGTCTCGACCATGGCGGCGACGTCGCTGAGCGCGCTGAATTTGAGCGTCGCATCGCCGGCCGCCGGGGTCCCCGTCAGGGCGCCCTCGACACCCAGGCTCTTGAACAGCAGTTCAAACGCCGACAGCTCGATCGGCTCATCGGTCGCGCCGAGCGAAATCACCACGGCACCGCGTCGCAAGCCACCGAGGGCTGCGGCGACGGCCTTGCCGCCCGAGGCTGTGGCCAACACCACCGCCGCGCCCCCAAGCGGCTGGAGCGCCTTGGCGACATCGGAGGCGGAGCTGTCGATATAATGGTGCGCGCCCAGTTTCTTCGACAGCTCGGCCCTGTCGTCACCGCGGTCGATCGCGACAACCTCAAACCCCATGCGGCGAGCGTATTGCACAGCGAGGTGGCCTAGCCCGCCGACCCCCAACACCGCGACCAAATCCCCCGCCCGCGCCGGCGAGTTCCGCAGCGCGCTGAAGGTCGTTATGCCAGCGCACAGCAGCGGCGCCGCATCGACCGATGAAAGATCGTCCGGCACGGCCATCAGCCCGCTGGCCTTGGCGACCATCACCTCCGCGTAGCCGCCATCCTGCTGCACGCCGGTGAAGCCTTGGTTTATGCAGTTCACGAGATCCCCATCGCGGCAGTACTCGCAGTGCCCGCAGCTGCCGCCGAGGAAGCCGACGCCGACGCGTTGGCCCACAGTCCAGCCTTCGACGCCTTCGCCGATCACGTCGATCCGTCCGACCGCTTCGTGGCCAGGCACCCTCGGCCACTGGATCGGCAATACCCCCTCCACCGTCGCGGAATCCGAATGGCACACGCCACAGGCCTCAACGCGGATGCGGACATGGCCCGCCGGCGGATCGAGCAGTGGTTTATCGGTCAGCTCCAGCTTGCCCGGACCAACAGCATGGACGGCCCGATACGTTTCTTCGACCCTGGACATTCACCTCTCCTATCGTCGCGCTTAGAGCGCTTCGAGATGCGATGCATGGAGTTAATCCTTTCCAATCTCCGTCTCATATGTCATATTTGCCACCTTTCAGGACATATGGAGCGGTCATGCATCGCGTCGGATTTGTGACGTTCGCCAATTTTGGAGCGATGGGGCTCGCGGCGCTCAGTGCGTTCGAAGCCGCAAACCTCACCAATAGGGAACGGGTCTACGAGCTCACGCTCCTCTCCGAGACCGGAGGCCTCGTGCCCTGCTCGACGGGGTTCTCGGTCATGACCGAACCGTTCGGCGACGCCGTGTTCGATACTTTGATCGTCGGAGCAACGCCGCGTTTCGACGAGCCGATGCCCAATGTAGTGGCCTTCATTCGGCAAAGCATGAAGACCGCTCGGCGTATTGCCGGGCCCTGCACCGGTGCGTTCCTGCTCGCCGCAGCTGGCGCGCTGAACGGCCGTAGGGCTACCACCCATTGGCTGTTCGCGCGTGAGCTTGCAGCGCGCTATCCGGAGCTCACGCTGGATGTGGATCGTATCTACATCGTTGATGGCCCGATCTGGACCTCGGCCGGCGTGACCGCGAGCATCGATCTCGCCCTAGCGATGGTGGAGAAAGATCTCGGCACCGAGATCGCCCGCGAGGTCGCCCGCAAAATGGTGGTCTACCATCGCCGCACCGGCGGCCAGTCGCAGTTTTCGACCCTGCTCGAACTGGAGCCCAAGTCGGACCGCATTCAAAGGGCTCTGGATTACGCAGGCCGAAACCTGAAAAAATTGCTCTCTGTGGACGAGTTGGCCACGGCAGCGGCCTTAAGCCCGCGCCAGTTCAGCCGAGCGTTTCGCGCCGAGACGGGCCAGTCGCCGGCGAGGGCGGTCGAGCACCTGCGCGTCGAAGCCGCTCGCGTGCTGATCGAACAGGGCCGGCACACCGTGGACGTAATCGCTGAAGAGACCGGCTTCGGCAACCGCGAGCGCATGCGCCGCGCTTTCCTAAGAACGATCGGCCAGCCGCCACAGACGATTCGGCGAATTTCCAGGGCCGCGTGATGCCACGTCTGGGCGCTCATCGGGCCTGCCGTTCACCCGCGGGCGCAACAGTGGTTATCGGACTTGCTCGACGGCGATGCAGCCCGCCGGGAGTGGCGCAGCAGTTCGGCTCCCCGTCGGATCAGGTCTACCCTGAATGTTGACATACGCGCCTCCTTCGGATGCAGCGGAATCGTCAATTGTGTTGCACGCTTGGGCATGGCTGAGGCATCCCAGGTCTTCCTTCGCGCGGTGCGAATTACCGCTTCTCCGGGTCAGACGCACCGGATGCCGGCTGGTGATCGAGTGACGGCTCTCGGCGCAACCTCGTCGTTGCTGTGCGCTCCGGCGAAGGTCCCTTCACTAGGGTTTGCGGACCTCCATCATCGTGCATTGAGAGCCGCTGGTTTGTTGGATTTACCACGACCTACGCCCTCGCGAGGCGCCGGAGGGCAAGCTGGATGGAGGCGAGGGTCACGAAGGTGGCCAGGGTTTCGGCAAGGTGTTCGAAGTCTTTGGCCAGACGCCGGTTTCGTCCGAACCACGAGAAGGTGCGCTCGACCACCCAGCGGCGCGGCAGGACGGCAACGCCCTGGGAATCAGCGGCTCCAGACGCGCCCAATCCGCGTCCCTCAGATCGCTCGGATAACCATCACCCTCGTCGCCGTGAGCCCTGTAGCCGTGAATCACGCGACCCAGCGCAACGCGCCAATCTTTTGGGTCAGGCTCTAACCATCGATATACGGGTTAATGATATTACAGCTTCAAATGTACTGAGCCTTTTTACCGGCGTGGTAGGCACTGGGGTAGACGTAGCTTTTCAATTAGTGAAACTGCCGAATAATATTATATTCATACCTTCTTCTACCACCGGGTTAACCGGAAGCATTACTTATAGTCTCACGCCTGCGCCTAGGACGGAGGTTCCGGAACCCGCGTCTTGCACGCTCCCTGGCATCTTTCTCCTGGCAGCCGCCCGGCCGAAGACGGACACCTTGCCTTCATTGCTGGGGCCTCCCCACACCGTGTGTTGTAATTTATTTCCTGCTGGCGTTTCACCCGAAACATGCGAGGTTTTCCTATGGGTGCGATCACACGAATCGCCTGGTGCGACGCGACATTCAATCCATGGGTCGGGTGTCTGCGCGTGTCGACCGCGTGCGACCGCTGCTATGCGGCGGCGCTTTCATGGCGCTACGGGTGGCGCGACGGCAAGGGGCGCGATCTGTGGGACGCAGGCGCTGACCGCAAGCGAACGAGCCCAGTCTACTGGC
>DATEQL010000816.1:0-2084 GCA_035272665.1 Allostellaceae bacterium | reverse complement strand
ACCGGGTCCTCCTCCCAGTACCTGGTGGCGCCGTCGGTGTAGCCCTGCTGCGAGGTAAACCATTCCTCGAATACCGGCTTTGTGTGGATCCAACGTAGGAAATCCTTGGCCGCCTTCTGGTTCTTTGAATAGCCCATGACCATGTCGATGAAGGGACCGGGCAATGCGAAATGCCCGGCTGCGCCGGTGCCGATTGGCGCGTGCGAGATATCGTCCTTCATCGGCTTGCCGCTCTCGGTGAGATAGGAGTCCGGCTTTTTCTTGGCTTCGAGGTAGATCGAGGCGCCGTTGTTGGTCAGGCTGATCGTGCCAGCTAGGAAAGCGCGGTTGTTGCTGCTGTCGTCCCAGGCGAGTCCCCCCGGATCGCAGCAATCGTTCCATAAGGCGATCGCGAACTTGACCGACTCGACAGTTTCTTTCGTGTTCAGCACGACGGTCTTGCCGTCGGCCTCGACTTCCTTGCCGCCCCACGACCACAGATAGGGGTACCAGAAGCCGGGCGCGTCGCCGAAGGTGTGACCGAGCGTCTGTCCGATGGGATGGCCATTGGCTTTCAATTTCTTGCCGGCGTCATGCCACTGGTCCCAGGTCACCGGGAATTTTTCATAGCCCACCTCGGCAAGCCACGATTTGCGGTAGGCAACGAGGCCGCCGCCGATTGCCCACGGCACCCCGATCCACTTTCCTTGATAGATGCCGACGGCCTTGCACATGTCGTAATAGCCGCCCTGCGCCTTGCCGATCTCGTCGGTGACGTCGCTGACGTCGGCGAGACTGGTGGCATAAAGTTGCGGCCAGTTGTTGAGCGCCATGATGATGTCGGGGCCGTTGCCGGACTGGATCGCCGAGGTGACCCGCGCCTGGATATCGTTGGCGTTGATCGTCTCGAAGCGGATCTTCATGCCGAGCACCTTCTCGCCCTCGGGCACGATTTTTTCCCGTAGGAGCTTGTCGGAGGCCGGCACGAAATCGGACCAACGCACCCAGTGGATGCTCGTCGTTTGGGCATAGGCCGGCGCCCGCCCGGAGGCCAGGATCGCGGCCAAGCCTCCGCCGGCGCTTGCCGCGACCGCGCCGGCGCCGGAAAGTTTCAAGAGCCTCCGCCGGTCGATGCGCACCATGATTTCTCCTCCCTAGCGTCCCGACGCATTCCGCTTCAGACTTGAAGTGTTTAAATGCAACCGCGCCGCAGCACAAGTTCGGCGGGAGGGCCGGGGAGGGTCTCGATATGGGGCATGAACATGGTCACCGCGCCGCCTCCCGCCGCCGCATTCTAACGGCGCTCGCCGCGACGGCCGGAGCGGCGGCACTCTTGCCGCGGAGCGGGTTGCTGGCGCAGTCCGGGCCGAACGCCCGGCGGCTCGTCGACACCCACCACCACTATTATCCGCGCGAGATCATCGACGCCTGGGAGGGCTACATGACCCGGAACACCCAGGGCCGGCTGCAGCCCAATGTCGCCAATTGGGCGCCCGCCGCCTCGCTCGAGGAGATGGACAAGAGCGGTGTCGCGACCTCGATTCTCTCGCTCGCCTCGATCCCCGGCGTGTGGTTCGGCCTCGATGCGTCGGGCATGCGCCGGATGTCGCGGCTGTGCAACGAATTCGCGGCAAGGATGGTTCAGGATCATCCGGGCCGCTATTGGCTCTTCGCTTCGTTGCCGATGCCGGATGTCGACGGATCGCTCGCCGAGATCGCCTACGCATTCGACAGCTTGAAGGCGGACGGCATCAATCTGTCGACCAGCTTCGGCGACCGATGGCCTGGCGACCCCGCCTACAAGCCGGTGTTCGATGAGTTGAACCGGCGCAAGGCGGTTGTCTTTTTCCATCCCTATGCGCCCAATTGCTGCGGGAGCCTCAACTCCGGCGTCCCGCCGGGGCTTCTCGAATTTCCCTATGATAGCGGCCGCGCCACCACCAGCCTTCTGCTGAGCGGCAGCCTGGCCCGGCTGCGAAACATACGCTGGCTGTTTTCGCATGGCGGTGGGGTCATGCCGATGTTGGCCGGCCGGGTCGCGTTCTTCGCCGGAGCCCGCAAGGACATTGCCGAAATCGCGCCGGATGGGGTCCTGGCGGAGTTGC
>DATEQL010000815.1:0-4452 GCA_035272665.1 Allostellaceae bacterium | reverse complement strand
CTACAGGAACGCGGCGCCTACAAACGCGATTATGCTCCCGGCACATATCGGCAGAAGCTGTTCGGTTGCGGCGACCGGTTGCCCGACGAGCACCCTGCGGCGGCAGCACGCTGGATCGAATTGGGAACTTGTGGACCGGCTATGCCCGGGGACGGTCGGGCCGGCATGCGACCGACACGGCATCGCGAGTGACGGCATCGATGAAACATAGCGAGCGCAGTTGCTCACGTCCTCAAAACAGCACAGCACTCTGACATGGAGCACGTTGGCTCGACGGCCTCGCTCACACTTATCCCATGCCACGCAGCCGCGCCCCGATATTCACGCTGACGACCGACAGCGGCCGGCGTGGCGGTCTGGCGACCCATCACCGATGCGATCGGGCAGCCCGTCGAACACGACACCTCCTGGGGCGGTGCACTAAAGCCGCCTTACGGAAACTCAGTGCGCGGGCTTTCCCCCCGGTTGCTGTCGTCAGGCCTTTCTGCGTCGTTTCGCGGCGGTTGCGACCGGCTCTGTCGCGGGCTCTTCTGTCCTTTTTCGGCCGCCCGATACCGGCAGAAGCAACGCTCGCTGCCGCCGATCAGGTGCCGCCTTGACGCCTTACTTAGCCCTAGCAACCTTGGCGGCCGGCGTCTCCCGCGCGAGGCTGCGTTTCAGGGCCGCCATCAGATCGATCACGGGTGCGGGCGTCGAAACCGCTCGTGGTTTGATCGCGACCCTCTTCATCTTGGCCTCGATCAGCTCTCGCAACGCCTCTTGGCAGCGGTCTCGGAACCGGTCGCCGTCCGATCGGTCAACGGGAGTTCAGTCAGGTCTGGAGCGCGATATTTCGAGCGGCTCGCCGCGCGCGAAGTGGTCGGGGCTGCCGGTCGACACGCTCCAACGCCGTTCAGCGGTCGCGTTGGTGGAGCTCGACGACGCAGGGCCGGGTCTTCTGAATTTCTGGGCCGCTGGGCGGATCAAGCGCCGCAACAGCGGGTCCTTGATCGCCTCGATGATGACGGAGAAGATCTGAAACATCGTGCCAACCGCTCGATGACAAATTTGGGCATCTCCTTCTCTCATATGCCGCTTCGCGTCCTATGTCCTCCACGCGCCGATCCGTCGTGAGGCCATTGAGCATCGCCGTCGCTATTGCTGCCGCAATCGCCTTGATTGCAGGCATCACAAAGGGAGGTGTCGACGTTCTTGGCCTCGCGGCCGATCCGACACTACTCAGCATCGGCGCCGCCGGCCTGATGCTTGCGCTTACGACCTTCCGCTCGCGGCTGATATCCCCATTCCTCCGCGTCTTCTCGACGATTTTCGCCGTCGAATATATCGTGACCGGGCTTGCCTGTGTCGCGGTACAGGCGGGCTGGTGGCCTCCAAGCTACTCGGAATCAGCGCCGCCCGCGAGCATCCCCACCACTGTGGCGATCTTCGGACTGCTCGTCCATTTGATCTCGTTCATCCCGGTCATCCGTCAGATTACGCGCCTCGCCGATCCCTATTTCATGACGAATGACCGAGGAGATCTGCAGATTGGCGGCATCGGCACGCGCCACGTGACAGAACGCCGTTTTGCCAGTTCGCTCATCGTTGCACTTGTCGTAATCAACCAGCTTCAGGTTGCCATCAACATTCGCCTAAGCTTCTTCAATCGGGATTGGTTCAACGCAATTCAAAACAAGGACTCCGCCGCGTTCTGGTCGCTGCTGTTCGGAGTGTTCTGCTTCTGGGCGGCGATCGCGGTCGTCAGCCACCTGGTTGAGTATTATACCGAGTCCGTGCTCAAGATCCGATGGCGGCGCTGGATGACCGAGCGGTATTACGGTCTATGGCTGGATGATGGCGGTCTCTATCGTGCCGCGCTCATCGGCCAGGCTGCCGACAATCCCGACCAGAGAATAGCCGAGGATGTCCGAAACTTTCTCAACTCGACCTACGCCTACTCCATCAGCCTGCTGTCGACAGTGTCCACACTCGTCTCCTTTTCGATCATCCTATGGACGATCCCTGCCGACTTCACCGTTCCGGGAACCGACATTACCGTCCCCGGACTGCCGTTCTGGGTCGCTCTGGTCCTTTCGCTCGTTGGCACTTGGCTGACCCATCTGATCGGCAAGCCACTCGTTCAGCTCGACTTCAGACAGGAGCGCTACGAGGCCGATTTTCGGTTCGCGCTGGCCCGCTTGCGCGAATACAGCGAGCAAGTTGCGTTGCTCCGCGGTGAAAATGCTGAAAAGCGGATATTGGGTGGCCGGTTCGGCTCAATCGTGTCGAACTTCTATGCGATTGTCGGCCGCACCCTGAAGCTCCTGACGTTTACAACGACCTATTTTCAAGCCAACGCGGTGATTCCTTATATTATTATTGCGCCCTACTTCTTTCTCGGGAAGATCACCCTTGGACAGATGACGCAGACGGCCGGCGCCTTTGGCCGTGTCGAATCCGCGCTCACTTTCTTTATCGCACGCTACCAGTCGCTGGCGTCTTACAAAGCTGTCATCGAACGTCTAACGACATTTCGCTCGGCCATCGACGAGGCGCGTGGGCTTGGCACGAAACCGCCGCGCATCGAACGCACTGAGCATTCCGGACGCGATCTAGTATTGCGTGACCTTGTATTGTGTCTGCCGGACGGGCGCGAGATCGTACGTGCCGACCTTCTGACCATCGAGGCAGGCACGACTACTTTGGTCTTCGGCCCCTCCGGCTCCGGCAAGTCGACCTTGTTTCGCGCCATCTCCGGGATCTGGCCTTACGGACGGGGCGCGATCCACCGTCCTGCCGATGCTACGGTCATGCTGTTGCCGCAGCGGCCGTACGTACCCTCGGGCACATTGAAGACCGCGGTGACCTACCCCTCCGTCGCGGCGGCCTATGGTGACAAGGCCGTGCGCGAAGCCCTAGAGCTCGTTCATCTCGCATCCCTTGCCTGCGAGATCGACCGCGAGGACAACTGGCCCCAGCGCCTTTCGGGCGGCGAGCACCAGCGTCTGGCTATCGCGCGGGCTATTCTCGACAAGCCGGATTGGCTGTTCCTTGATGAGGCGACATCGGCGCTTGACGAGAAGCTGGAAGCGGAAATCTACCGCATGCTGAACGAAGTTCTACCGAACACGACCATCGTCTCCATCGGGCATCGCTCCACGCTGACTGCACTGCATCGACGGCATATTGAGATGGAGCCGGGTCAGGCTGGTATATTCGAGCCGACGCCGACAATGAAGGTGGGATTCTCGGCAGGCGCGCAACCATGGGTTTCCGATAGCAGTCTGCCATAACCGCGTGCATTGGGTGCAACTGGCGCTGGTCGCCGAGGTTAGATCCTGTTCCGCCAGCTGGTTTAAGAAGGTTTGCGGGAGGATAAAGATCCGGCCGAGGTGCGCCGTTCGGCGCCCGGCCAACCGCTCTCGACCAAATTGCCCAGGTCAAACCGGTTCGACCCTACGACCTTCGTTGGTTTCGTTTTGAGTGTCGCCGCATATCGATGTTAGGGCGCGCCTGTCTCTCGGCACAGTTTAGTTGGTCAGCGATGTTATCCCGACTGGGACCCGATTGTGCGATTTAGGGGCGGAGTCCGGCCGATCGCACACGCCCACCCTTGGATGATGTTCTGAAGCTCCGCGGAGGCCGTGGGTCAGGGCGGCGGGACCGGGCTGCAAGATCAGGGAAGACTTTATCTCGTACACATCCCGGCGCTCCGCGGCCGGAGTTCGGTCGAAGCCAGGCCGCACCATAACCCGCTCGGGCCGGAACTTCTTGCCGCACCAAGAGCCGATGATCAGATCCGGCGCCCGCGCGATCACCTCATCGGTCGTGACCACGCGGTCCTTGGCTGCGCCCTGACTTGCACGATCGGCGAAGATGTCGATGCCGCCTGCGATCTCGACGAGCTCCGAGACCCATCCAATTCCGGAGATCAGCGGATCGTCCCACTCCTCGAAGAACACCTTTGGCCGTTTCGGCAAGCATTCCGCACGATCTCGAGCTTCGTTCAAACGCGCTTCAAACGCCCCGACCAACTGCTGGGCCCGTTCGCTCGCATCCATCATCGCGCCGACCATCCGGATCATATCGAGGATCCCTGCGACGCTTCGCTGATTGAAGGCGTGGACGTCGGTCCCGCGGCGAATGAGATCGGCGGCGATATCCGCCTGCAGATCGGAGAACGTCAGGACGAGGTCAGGCCTCAGCGCCAGGATCTTGTCGATATTTGCCGAGGTGAAGGCGCTGACGCGCGGCTTCTCGCGGCGAGCCTGCGGCGGGCGCACGACATAGCCGGAGATCCCGACGATGCGGTCCTGCTCGCCGAGCAGATACAGCGTCTCGACGGTCTCTTCGGTGAGGCAGACAATTCGGCTCGGTGGAAACATCAAGGTCCTCGCGCCCAGAACAGCACGCGAGTTTATCTTGACCCGGCGCGGCCCTTACAGCTCGATCAGATGAGGGCGTGGCTCGACG
>DATEQL010000814.1:0-4208 GCA_035272665.1 Allostellaceae bacterium | reverse complement strand
TCGCCGAGCTCCGGGTTGAGCTGGCCATGGTCTACTATGTCATACCCGTGGGTGCTGCCCGGCCGCGCCTTAAAGTAAGGCGAAGCATAGACGTGGCTGATGCCCACTCGCGCCAGATAGGGAGCGAGGGCTGCGGCCTCCTTGAAACCGAACCCCTTGTGAAACTGCAGCCGGTAGGTCGCCCGAGGGATTGGTGCTGGATCAGGCTCAGACATGTTCGTTTGCTTTGTCGGGGTTTCCGGCACCGCGCTCGGCCCGGGAGATCTCGGCGACGTCGACGAAGCGCGACCGGGCGGCGAGTTATCCATGCGCTTGGCGAGCTCGGCCGAGGCGCCACTACCACGTTGCGCATGCGGGTCCTCATCGACGGACCAGCGGACGGTCCAAGGGCCGAAGGTGCCGTCCGCACCGGCCTCGCCTTCCCGCCAGAGCTCGCGGCCGGCTCGCGACGGAAACCCCGGCGTGGGCGTGCCCGCCAAGTTTGCGGCGAGCACCAAATCGCCACCTCCGCCAAGCTGCCAGCAAACAATAACCGCACCCTCGCCGAGCACCTCGTATCGCCCGGCTCTCCGGATGGCGCCCAGGACCGGTACGATTTCGGCGTGCCGTATCGCGAGCGCCCGGCGATACCAATCGAGCCGCCCGGCATGCGGCGCCCGGGCGATGTCTTCCCAGCCGAGCTTGGCGGAGGCGAAGGTCTCCTCCGCCATCGGGTCCGGGATGTGCTCGCGTGTTTTCGGGTCCTGGAACTCCGGAAAGCGCGCGAATTCGTCACGCCGTCCTTTGCGTACGGCATCGGCCAGCTCGGGCCCGAAGTCGCAGAAGAAGGGAAAGGGCTGCGCGGCACCCCATTCCTCGCCCATGAACAACATTGGGATCTGCGGCAGCAACAGATACACCGCTGCGATCGCGCGCACTGCCGCGGTCGATGCGAAATCCGTCACCCGATCGCCGAACGCCCGGTTGCCGACCTGGTCGTGGTTTTGGATAAAGGCAACGAAGGCCGTGGGCGGCAGGCTGGCGCTCGGCTCGCCCCGAGGGCGGCCGCGATAGGGCATCACCTCGCCCTGGAACGCGAAGCCCTCCGCCAGAGCGCGGCCCAGCTTCTCGGTATCCCCCTTGTAGTCGGCGTAATAGCCCTTCGTCTCGCCGCTGGCCGCCACATGCAGCGCGTGGTGGACGTCGTCGTTCCATTGCGCCGTGTACCAGCGCGGCTCGCCGTTCTTGCCGCGCATTAAACGCTTCGCTTGGTTCTCTTCGTTCTC
Organism: Allostellaceae bacterium; assembly: GCA_035272665.1. Lineage (GTDB taxonomy): Bacteria > Pseudomonadota > Alphaproteobacteria > ATCC43930 > CGMCC-115725 > AP-15. The sequence goes on along the minus strand of DATEQL010000814.1, from coordinate 2,943 downwards.
CAGGATCAAGTGGATATGCCGGTCGGGCGCCGCTGCGCGCACCCGCTCGGCAAGCTCCCCCAGCAGGTGCTTCGGGCTGTTGTCGAGGATCGCATGCACGGCGTCCAGCCGCAGGCCGTCGAGTTGGAACTCCTCGATCCAATAGAGGGCGTTGTGGATGACAAATTCTCGCACCGGACCGCTCTCCGGGCCGACGAAATTGATCGCCGCACCCCACGGGGTCTTGTGGCGGCCGGTAAAGGTCTGTTGCGCAATCGGGTGAATATAGGCGCCTTCGGGACCAAAATGGTTGTAGACGACGTCGAGCAGCACCATCAACCCGCGAGCGTGGGCGGCCTCGACCAGCGCCTTTAAGTCGTCAGGGCGGCCGTAGGAAGAATCCGGGGCGTAGGGCAGCACGCCGTCGTAGCCCCAGTTGCGGCGGCCCGGGAAGTCCCCGATCGGCATGATCTCGATCGTCGTAACCCCGAGCGCAACCAAATGGTCGAGCTTGCCGATCGCCGCCCGAAACGTGCCCTCTGGCGTAAAAGCGCCGATATGCAGCTCGTAGACCACCGCCTCCTCCCAGGGGCGTCCCCTCCAGCCGGCATCCCGCCAGAGATAGCCCCCTGGGTCGACCACCTCGCTCGGGCCGTGTACATCCTCCGGCTGATAGCGCGAGGCCGGATCCGGAACACGTAGCCCGTCGGGCAGCACGAAGCGATATCCCATACCGGCGTAGGCGCGGTCGGTGACGAGTTCGTGCCATCCCTCGCCCACCGGCTGCATGGCCCTCGCCTCGCCGTCGAGCTCGATGAGGATCTCCCGGTGCGGCGGCGCCCAAAGGCGAAAGCGCACCTTGCCATCTGCCTGCAGCTCGGCGCCGAAGGGCATGCGGTGCATGCGCGTCGCGGTCATGATCTCCCCATCGAGAAGAAGGCCTCTGCCAGCCGCACCTCCCCACAACCGTGGGCGATGTCCGCCGGTGGCGGGGCGATCACTGCGCCGGCGTTGCCGCCTCGGCCGGGACCAACGCGAACCTCACGAAAAGGAGCAGCGGCGCGTGTCCCGGCGGCGACACTCGCCATACGGCGACGCCCGCCGACACGCCGGAAACCGACAATGGGAGCAGCGCCGAGAACACTACCGGAGGCCCGCCTGCAGCCTTGGCGGGGTACCACCGCTGCCTGAGCAGAAAATCCGGCAGGGCGACCGGGGCCAACACCTTCAGCGCTCGGGGACAGACCTCCGCCAGCGGAGCTGAGGCGGTGCCGTGGGATCGGGAGGACGCGTGCGACACGGCAAGCCTGCGTTCTGGTTCCGAGCCATAACAAACAGTTGGCCAGGGCCAAATGGTTCCGGCTGGTGCCCGGTGCTTAAGCGCGATCACGCGCCCGCAAGCCAGAGATGGGAAAGTCCCTCCGGATGCCGTCCCGCCTCGATTTCCGCGACGCGAAGCCTGGTGCGCGACGGTGACCAGACCTCTTTCAGCACGCCCTTTGGCCGCGCGTCGCCCCCTCTTCGAGCTTGGTTGGGACAACCTCCCGCACGATCATCGTGCGGTCAAGATCGAGGCGTATCATGAAGCTGTGGCGGCCTCCGCCGCGATCCGCCGGCGCCGCGCGATGAACCGCTCGACGACCTCCCGGTCTGCCGTCGACCAAACCTTCGTCATCAGCCCTTGTAGTCAGTCTGCCAAGCGCGTCCGACATGATAATTCGCGGTGCACAATTGGCGATTTGGGAAGCTTGTTATCAATCATCTCCGGCGCACCATAGTCGCGCATGAAAGACTCAGGATCTCGAGTGACACGCGGTCGGCGGCGCTCTTCCTCGGGTTTTCTGGGCTGAGCTTCGAGATAGGCACCCAGACGGCGCGCCCTTGCAACCAGACTGCCACCGAACCGGCGTTGCTCTGTGTCGTAGTGGGCTAGCGCCGGTTCGATATCATCGCCCGCCGTGACGAGTGCATCGACGAGACATTGTGCGTCGAGGGCCGCCTTGGTTACTCCCGCGACGACATGCGGCCGAGCGACAAAAGCGGCATCGCCCAGCAGCACCACTCTGCCGAATACGAGCTGAGGTGATTCCAGATCGAAGACGGCTTGAAGGAGCGGCTGCTCGGTTCGCGGACGAACCGTCCGCAAAGATTGCCGTCACGCCATCCCCACGTTGTTCGATACGTGTGAGTGTTCTGTTGAAGCCGCAGCATTGCCCAGGCAATGCGTCCTTCAGCGCCTGATAGAGACGAGCCCAGGCGGTAGCAAGGCCGCCGCTAATTGGCAATTCGGCCGCTATATTGCCGCTTGGCTCGAGCCATACCCGAGACTTCAGCGCGATCCCGTTCGAGGAATCAAACGGCACGCCGATGCGCTGCATGACAGCGAACAGCGCCTCGCTCGCACCGATACCCGCGCCCCGCCGGGCCAGATCGTCTCCCGATCGCTCGAACACAACCACATCCCAGCCAATGCTGCGCAGCAGGTGTGCTGCGAAGAGCCGGGACATAGGGCGTCTCCCTTGAAGGTGCTAGTGGACACCTCCTAACGGAAGCGACCCTGCTTAGCCGCCGCTCGCGGCTCAGCGGCTTGGATCGCTAGGGTGCCAAGCGTCAGAAACCTACCACTAGCTACCCTCGGAGGGCCCTACGCATCCGAATCGCTGCTTAGTAATAGACGGACCGTCCGGCCCCGCCGCTTGCCGACACCAGCTCGCCGGAGACCGCCCAGGCCTTTTCCGAGGCCAGGAAGACCGCGACGAACGCGACCTCCGAAGCGTCCACCATGCGGCAGATGGCATTGCCTCGCGGCGAGTCCGGAGCAAAGTCCTGCCGCTCCGCCTCTTCCGGGGATACGCCTAGCTGGGCGGCGCGGGCGGCAACCAGGCTCGGCGTGCGCTCGGTGCGGGTCGTGCCGGGATGGATGCAATTGACCGTGATCCCATGACGGCCCAGTTGGACTGCCAG
>DATEQL010000813.1:0-5234 GCA_035272665.1 Allostellaceae bacterium | reverse complement strand
CGTCGAGCCACGCCCTCATCTGATCGAGCTGTAAGGGCCGCGCCGGGTCAAGATAAACTCGCGTGCTGTTCTGGGCGCGAGGACCTTGATGTTTCCACCGAGCCGAATTGTCTGCCTCACCGAAGAGACCGTCGAGACGCTTTATCTGCTGGGCGAGCAGGACCGCATCGTCGGGATCTCAGGCTATGTCGTGCGCCCGCCGCAGGCTCGCCGCGAGAAGTCGCGCGTGAGCGCCTTCACTTCGGCGAACATCGACAAGATTCTGGCGCTGAAGCCCGACCTCGTCCTGACATTCTCTGATCTCCAAGCTGACATCGCTGCCGACCTCATTCGGCGTGGGCTCGACGTCCATGCCTTCAATCAGCGAAGCGTCGCAGGAATCCTGGATATGATCAGGATGGTCGGCGCAATGGTTGATGCTAGCGAAAGGGCTCGGCAGCTTGTCTCCACCCTTGAAACACGCTTGGCCGACGCCCGAAGCCGCGCGGAGCGGTTAACGAAGCGACCGAGGGTATTTTTCGAGGAATGGGACGATCCGCTGATCTCTGGGATCGGGTGGGTCTCGGAGCTCGTCGAGATCGCCGGCGGCATCGACATCTTTGCCGATCGTGCAAGCCAAGGCGCAGCCAAGGATCGCGTGGTGACCATCGATGAGGTGATCGCGCGAGAGCCGGATCTGATCATAGGCTCCTGGTGCGGCAAGAAGTTCCGGCCCGAACGGGTGATGGCGCGGCCCGGCTTCGACCGAACTCCGGCCGTGCAACAACAAGACCTCTATGAGATCAAATCATCCCTGATCTTGCAGCCCGGTCCCGCCGCTCTGACCGATGGCCTTGCGGAGATTCAGAACATCGTCGAGCGGTGGGCGGTCAGAACTCGCGAGACTTCATCGATGGGCGCTAGATTACTAGATTAAGATGAAAGTACTTGGCGTACTGCCATTACTCGGGCCGATAGGTGGGACGCGGACAAGCGGTTAGCCGTCCCTTTCTTGCAGCCTATGTGCGATATTGTCGTTATCTGATAGTGTAGGGATGGTATCCCGTGAACGTGCGAGGGGGAAGGGATAATCAAGGACTGCGATGATAGGAGTCGTTGGCCATGATCAGCTTGCCCCGGTTGGTCCTCGTCTTTGCGGCCTTGCTCGTCTCGGTCGCGCCCGACCCGGGTACAGCACAGCAGCCGGCGCCCTACCATCCTGGCCTCGGGGAGCTGATGACCGCCTTCGTCCAGCCGCACCACACCAAGCTCGGCCTTGCCGGGAACGAGCGGAACTGGCCCTACGCCGCTTACGAGCTGGGCGAATTGACCGAAACGTTCGGTGACATCGCCGAGCTCGTGCCAAAACACGACAATCTGCCGATCCCTGAGATGATCGCATCAACCGTCAAGCAGCCGATGGCGGCGCTCGACGCGGCGATCAAGGCCATGGACGCCGCCGCCTTTACCAAGGCCTACGCCGACCTCACCGCCTCATGCAACGCATGCCACCAGAGCGCTGACCACCCGATGATCGTGATCCAGGTCCCGACCGTCTCGGCCTTTCCCGATCAAGATTTCCGGCCGCAAAAATGAGCCCTTAGATACCCTCCCCCGCACCAAACCTTCCCACGAACCAGCTTGCCTCGATCAGCTCGCCCATCCTGCCCGCCCTTGTCGCCGCCGCCGGCGAGCGCGCCTCGATGCGCTTTCTCGAATTCTTCGCGGCCAACATTCGCAACCCGCACATCCGGCGGGCCTATGCTCGAGCTGCAGAAGAATTTCTGGCCTGGTGCTCCGCTGCTGCCTGCCGCGTTCTAGCCGGCCAATGGTTCAGCGACAACCTGCCGGACATCCGAACCGCGGGGAAAGACGTTGCTCAGCACCTCAACGGGAAATGGCTGATCGAGGTCGCCGAAATGTCGGCGCTCGACAAGGCCGAGGCGTCCGCGCTCAAGGCATTCGTGACCCGCGCCGTCGAGCGCTATCGCCCCAGCTACGGCCGCAAGGAGGTGATCGAACCTCGACAGTGCGTGTTCATCGGCACCACGAACAAGGCGGCGTACCTCCGCGATGAGACGGGCGGCCGACGCTTCTGGCCGGTCAAGGTCGGCTTCATCGATGTCGCCGCGCTGACCCGCGACCGCGATCAGCTCTTCGCCGAAGCCGTGCACCTATATCGGCAAGGCTGCCGCTGGTGGCCGGACGCCGATTTCGAACGCCAGTTCATCGCGCCGGAGCAAGAGGCGCGGTACGAAGCCGACGCGTGGGAAGAAGCAATAAAAGGCTTTCTCACGGGGAAGAAAAAAACGACCGTCCTGGAGGTTGCGCGAGAAGGGCTGAATATCGAGCTTCCCAGGATCGGCACTGCCGATCAGCGGCGCATCTCCACCGCCATCGAACGGCTTGGGTGGGGACGGGGAAAACGCGCGGGGATCGCCCGGTGGTGGGTACCCCCAGCCGGTGTGACGCATGACGCACCATGACGCATTTCGCAACTGAGGCCTTCTACACGCGCGTACATACACGCGCACGCAATGGCGGGCCAACTGGCACCATCGAGGATCACCACGGCATGGGCATCAGCGGCGACTTGGCTGCTGATCTCGCAGAGGTGATGGTTCATCGCGGCGGTATTGCAGATCGGCATGATCAGCGCCGCCGCCTTGCCCTGCGACGGGCAGACTGCACCAAACACGTAGGCCGAGGCGAAGCCGAGGTCCTTTGGTGCCGCCGGCCGGCTGCCGGTTTGCCCCCACACCCGGGTCAGAGTGTTCTTCTGGCCGATGCGAGCCTCGTCCTGAAACCACACCTCGACTCGCGTACCGCGTGCTTGCGTTGCTCGGACTCGCTCTAATTGCAATCCAAGAGTTGCGAAAACTCCGCTTGCGCCGCCGCGTCGGCCCGCGGGTGGCGAGGACGCGGCGCCAACCAGCTCAACTTTATCCGATGCAGCAGCCGGTAGGTGCTCGACAGGCTGCAATCAATCTCAAACTCCTCCTTCAATATTCGTTGCGCATCGACCGCACGAAACGCCACCACCCCGTCCCGCTCCAGCTCGGCGCCGGCGATAATCCGTTCCTTGAACCGCGCGCTCGTCACGGCGTCGGCCCGTGGCTGTCGGCCCGGGCGCGGCCGGTCGCGCAATCCCTCAATGCCGTCCTCTTCATAGCGGTTATGCCATTGGTAAGCCGCTGACCGGCTCAGTCCAGCCAGCCGCGCCGCTTCCTCATGCTCCATCCCCTCGAGCATGTTCGCGATCATCACAACCCGCTGGCAGACACGACCGCTCTCGCGTCGTGCCAAGCGCCGCAGCTCTGCCGCCCCCGGTTCGCTGCGAAAGAAGTATGCCGGCATCGTCTATCCTCCCAAACATGGTACGCTTGCCTAATCACTCTACCACATCTGGGGATAACCGGAAGTCGGTATAAGCTGCCGGCGCTCGCCCTCGCTTGTCGGAGGTGAGACGGGAGTAGATGTCGCGCTCGCCGCCGTTTGGGCTAAGCCACGCGTCGGCTCCGCCCCCAGGGCGGCGATCGCGGCCAGCAGCTTGCGGCGATGACCGATCGAGTTCACGCCGAGGCCGATCAGGTCCTCGGCCGTCAGCTCCGGCAGCACTTCGCCATCGACATCGTTGTCGCGGAATGCAGGCGCGTATTGTTCAAGCCCCAACCCGCGCAGCCACGCCGCTACGTCCATCCGGTGATCCTCGGCTCCGAGGAGCGGCAGCCCCTCATAGATGACGATATCCCTCTACGCTTTGAGCTACCAGCGCCAGCGCTGTAATAGGCGCGGTGTCGGGTGTCGCGGCTTCAGGCTGCAAATGACCGCTTTTGGAGCATGGGCATCACCGGCCGGGCAAATCGGGAATGTCGCGTTTCCACCCCGTGCGGCCATTCGTAGTCTGTCGAGACCATCGATTGCCCTCGACCCGATTGGGCACTCCGTCGAATTGGTGCTATCGACCCTGAGCCGACCTTCATGGCTTCTCCAGCGGGTGGTTGGGTCAACCAGGAAGCAGCCATTCACTCTGGGTCTTCATCAGCTCAGGCCAGCTCGTCGAGAAGCGCCTTTGCCTCTTTCAGGTCGGCGGTGTCGAACCCCTCGGTGAACCGGCCGTAGACCAGGGCGAGAAGATCGCGGGCTTCGGTGCGGCGGCCCTGGTCGCGGCGGAGCCGGGCGAGGCTCGCGGCGGCGCGCAATTCCCAGAGCTTGGCCCCCTGCTCCTGGGCGATGGTCAGGGCTTTGCGATACAACTCCTCAGCGGCCTCGGAATGCCCCTGCCGCAGCAGCAGCTGGCTTTTGTGCCTGTTCAGCTCCGGCTCCAGCCAGCGCTCCCCTGTGTGTTTCGGCGTGCAATTTTGGACGCCGATCCCCCAGCTCAGGGGGTCAATATTCAACGCCGATTGACACCCATCAACTTGTTGATGAGGGTGAGAGGCCGTGCTGGTGGGAGCTTCACGGGGTCCATACCCATGCGTCAGAACTCCGACGTAGACCGCAACGGTGTCTCGTCTGATCGAGTGCTGGGTCCGTTGCGTCGCGATGCCTGACGGCTCTGACGGCTTCGACAGCGGTGTTTGGATGCCGTCGGACCCCACCCTGCCTGGGAGCTGATCAGACCGGATCGAATTCGCGATCCTTGCTGGGGATCAGATCATAGGGGAGCGCGAAGCCCGGCATCGCCCTGAGGCGTCCCGCCCAAGCTTCGAGATGGGGCCAGGCGGCGATGTCGAACCCGCCTTCGGCCATGAACACCATGCGGCCCCAGCAACCGATATCGGCGATCGTGCAGTAATCGCCAACGAGGAATGGCTGGTCCTTCACCGTATTGTCGACAAAGGACAGCGCCGCCTCGGCGCGCGGGCGAAATTCGGCGATCGTCTCCGGGTGGGAGGCGCGAAACCGCGCCGAGTGGCGTACCTTGGCGACATAGGTGATGTGGTCGGCCTCCCACGACAACCATTCGCGCGCCTGCCAGCGCTGCTGCTCGGTGCTGCCCTCGAAATGCCCGGTCTCGCGCGCCAGGTAGTCCAGGATCACGTTCGATTGCAGGATGGTCAGACCGCGATGGCGCAAAGACGGGACGACACCCCAGCGATTGACCGCCAGATATTCGGGCGTCTTCTGCACGCCGATCTTGAGGTTGACCGTGCGGAAAGAAAACGGCAGCTGCGCCAGCGCAAGGTACAGCATCGGCTTGTAGCTCGAACTCGAGGTAAAGCTGCCGTAGAGGGTCAGTCGATCCATTCGTT
>DATEQL010000812.1:0-3977 GCA_035272665.1 Allostellaceae bacterium | reverse complement strand
GGCTGCGCAGCCGCTCAACGACCGGCAGCAGGGTGGTCACATCGGCGGTGTTGCCGGGCCAGAGGAAGGAGGCGATCGGCCGGTCCTGCTCATCCAGAACGATGCCCAACACGACCTGATCGAGCTGCGGGCGGAAGTCCTTGGAATGACCCCGTTTGCCGAGCGTGGCGCCACCGTCGCCCTCGAAATACAGCGAGGTGGTGTCGAAGAAGGCGACCGAGATCGCGCCGAACAGCGATTTGCGGTGTTCATACAGCGCCTCCTCGATGGCGTCGGTGCAGTGACGCGGCTGTCCGCTGTCCTCGCCGTCAATCGCATCGCCCAGCCAGGCCATGGCCTTGTAGGCATGATTGAGCACCAGGTCTTTCGCGCCGGGGATGTCGAGCGTCTGTTGCCATATGCTGGCATGACGGTCGGAGCCGGAGACCATCAGCCGGTGCAGCACCGTCAGGTAGATCGCGCGCTCGGCGTCGAAGCCGAAGCGCCGTCCGACCAGATGCCGACGCAGCACCGCCTGGCAGCCGGTGTCTCGCCAGAGGTGGCCGAACACCAGGCCGGGGCCGATGCTACGGCGGCGGATCTCCGCCAGTTCGCCGCGGTAGAAGCTGGACAGCACGATGGAGCGGCGGGAATGGCGGGCGGCGGAGGCGATCAGGCCGTCGAGCAGACCGGAGGTCTCGACCTCGTCGCGCCGGCCGAGTGCTTTGATGACGCGCTGGACATGGCGTCCGCCCTCGCGGACGTTCTCGACGAGGTAGAGGTATTCGTAGCCGCCGATCTTCTTGACACGAACGAACATGGTTGCTGTCCTGACCGAGGTCAGGCCACCATGCCGAATCCGATTAAGTCAAGGCGTCAGGCTGGATTGGCGACCGAATAAATTCACCATTTAGCACCACAATTCGGTCGGGACGGGGGACACATGAGGTCTTCCGCGGGTTTCACGGTTGAACGAAGTCCAAAGTGTGGAAGTTGGGTAAGAGTCAGCTGCTCTACCAACTGAGCTATGTGTAGCTGCTCGACATCATCGGCGGCCGTGCTCGATTTCATCGCAGAATCCTGCTCAAATTAAATGATCGCTGGACGGCGGGTCTACTCAGATTATCTGACAGTATGCTCAGATTAAGTGATCGGTGCTCGACATCAACGGCGTCTGCTCAATCGGTGACCCTAGTTGAAGCCCCGCCAGCCGGGTAGCGGCGCGCGACCGCATAAAACGCCCTTGGACTAACCCGCTACGCGGGAGTCGCGTGAGTTAGACTGCGTTCTTCCAATCCTACAGGGTCGATTGGTGGCAACGGTCCGCCGCCCCCTCGCCCAACAACTCAACTGCGAGACGATGCGCTCGCGCCATGTGGCGCTGCTTATCTCACAGAGGAGTTGGCCATGACCCCACTTCGCCGTCGGATGATCGAGGACATGCAGATTCGCAACCTCGCCCCCCGAACCCAGATCAGCTATGTCGAACAGGTCGATAGGTTCGCTCGCCATTTTCGCAAGTCGCCAGAACGTCTCGGGCCGCCCGAGATCCGAGCCTGGCAGATCTACCTGGCGCAGGACAAGCGTCTGGCAGCCAGTTCGATCTCGGTCGCAGTAGCCGCGCTTCGGTTCCTCTACACCGTCACACTTCGCCGGGAATGGACCATCAAGGATGACATCCCCACCTGCCGGCAGCCGCACCAGCTTCCCGAAGTGCTGAGCCCCGAGGAGGTTGCGGCTTTCCTGGACGCGGTGAAAAGCCCGAAACAGCGAGTGATTTTGACCGTCTGCTACGCGGCGGGATTGCGTGTTTCCGAGGCGGTCCGGCTGAAGCCAGCCGCCATCGACAGCCAACGGATGGTCATCCGTGTGGAGGCGGGCAAGGGGCGGAAAGATCGTTACGTGATGCTGTCGCCCCGGCTCTTGGACATTCTCCGCGATTACTGGAAAACCGCTCGACCAAAAGGGTGGCTGTTCCCGGGCAGGCGGTCCGGGGAGCCGATCACGACGTATGCCGTTGAGGATGCCTGCCGAGGAGCCCGTGCGCGATCCGGCATCACGCGGCCAATCACGCCGCATTGTCTGCGCCACGCATTTGCGGTTCACCTGCTGGAGTCCGGCACTGATCTGCGTACTATCCAATTACTGCTCGGTCACAGCAATCTCGCTACCACGTCAAAGTATCTACGCATCGCCACCAGCAAGGTCTGCGCCACCGCCAGTCCACTGGACGCGTTGCAAGTGATGACACCGGTCGTGCCGGACCTCGTGCCCGCCTAAGGGCACGGCCGTGAGCCACGCGGGGCTGGAGGTGGCGGATGTGTTCCGCCACTTCGGCCCGGCTTTCCGTGATCGGCATGGCGCGTCGCTGTCCGCAGCGCGGTGGCACGCCATGACTGCGATCGAGAGGTGCCGCACCGCTGCCCTTGGCGGTCACGTCGAGCAGTGCGGCGATTGCGGCCATCAGCGCGTGTCCTACAATTCGTGTAGAAACAGGAATTGTCCGAAGTGCCAGGGTCTCGCACGCGCCCAATGGCTCGAAGACCGTCAGGCAGAACTGCTCGATGTGCCCTACTTCCACGTCGTGTTCACCGTGCCGGGTCTGATCGCCACCATCGCGTTCCAGAACCAGACCGTGGTCTACGATATCCTGTTCCGTGCGGCGGCGGAGACGTTGCGCCGGATCGCCGCCGATCCGAAGCATCTGGGAGCGGAGATCGGCTTCCTCGGTGTGCTACATACGTGGGGACAAAACTTGTTGCATCACCCACATGTTCATTTTCTTGTCCCTGGCGGCGGGATCGCACCAGACGGGCAAAACTGGATCGTCTGCCGGCCGGGGTTCTTTCTGCCGGTGAGGGTGCTGTCGCCAATGTTCCGGGGGTTATTCCTGCACTATCTGGAGAAGGCGTTCGCCGCCGGGGAGCTGAACTTCTTCTCGGCGCACCGTCACCTGTATGAGCCAGCGGCGTTCCGGCGTTACCTGGCGCCGGCCTGGAACGCCGATTGGGTGGTCTATGCCAAGCGACCGTTCGTCGGCCCGGAACAGGTTCTCGACTATGTCGGCCGCTATACCCACCGTGTCGCCATCTCCAACAACCGCCTGGTCTCCATGGACGACGGCAAGGTCCGCTTCCGCTGGAAGGATTACCGGGACGACAACCGCCGGAAGACCATGACCCTCGAGGCCGAGGAGTTCATCCGCCGCTTCCTGATCCATGTGCTGCCGGACGGGTTCCACCGCATCCGGTACTTCGGCTTCCTCAGCAACTGCCATCGTGCCCAAAAGCTCGCGCGATGCCGGGAACTGCTCGGGATGGGGCCGGCCGAACCGGCAGCCGATCCGCCGGCCGACTACCGCGACCGTTTCGAGGCACTGACCGGGCAGTCGTTGCGGGAGTGCCCGCACTGTCACACCGGCATCATGGTGGTGGTCGACTGCATCGCGCGACCCAAAGTCTGCCTGCCGATTCTGGATACATCATGACCCGGGATCAGGGCGCCAACCGCATGAAGCCAAACCACCTGCCAGATCGGGACGCCGACGCTCGGGCCAGGCCAACCACAGGTTCGTCCAACCAGGGCCAGAAGGGTCAGATCCAGGCTGAGAGGATCTCTCGAACACCCGACAGCTACGGTCCGTGCCTTCAACCCGCTGGCCGGAATGCTGCGATAGTGCATCGGCAAAACCTCCGGCGGCAAACAACGCCCATAGCCCTGGCGGCAGGGGGAGCGGCTTAGCCCAAGACGTTTTTTGCTCACCGGCGCGGACCAGCTACAGAGCCCCAGTGCAGAGGCCTGTGCGCCGCGCCGCCAAGCAAAAAACGCTGCACCTTATGGAAAGTCGCGACGGCGGGTCAATCAACTACCCGCGCCCCCAACGCTATCGACATCGGGCACAATATAGTCGTCTTCGAATTTCACAAACCGGAACACGGCGCGGACGATATCTTCGAGCATCGCCTTCTGAACGTCAGGACGGCTGCCCCCGCCGACAA
>DATEQL010000811.1:0-4516 GCA_035272665.1 Allostellaceae bacterium | reverse complement strand
GACCGCGAGGGCCGCGACCCGTTCGACCTGTTGGACGAGATCGAGCAGAGCCTGGCGCTCGACGTCAGCCCCGCGAGCTGGCCGATCGGTATCGGGCGCGACTTTCTCGGCACCTGGGATCTCTTTGCCGATGCGCTGCTGTTATTCGAGCGCGGCACCCGCGAGCGGGTAACCGAAGCGATCAGGTGCAAGGGTCTCGACGACCCAGACCTGACGCGCCGTCTCCCAAAAGCCGCACTCGCGAAATTGCGCGAGGAGATCGAGATGGCGCGCGGCCTCTGTCCGCCGTTCGACCGCGACGCGTTTCTCGCGGGCCACATGACCCCGGTCTTTTTCGGCAGCGCGCTCAACAATTTCGGGGTGCGCGAGCTGCTGCGCGGCATCGCCGCACTCGCTTCGCCGCCGCGCCCGCAGCCGGCCCAAGGCGCCGACGGGCCACGGCGGATCTCGCCCGAGGAGCCGCAGGTCACCGGCTTCGTGTTCAAGGTGCAGGCCAATATCGACCCGCAGCACCGCGACCGCATCGCCTTTGTGCGGATCTCGTCCGGTCGCTTCCAGCGCGGCATGAAATTGAAGAACATCCGCACCGCCCGCCAAATGTCGGTGCAGAGCCCGGTGTTCTTCCTCGCCCGCGAGCGCAATCTCGCCGAGGAAGCTTGGCCCGGCGACATCATCGGCATTCCCAACCACGGCAGCTTGCGCATCGGCGACACGCTGAGCGAGGGCGAGGCGATCCGCGTCATCGGCATCCCGAATTTCGCGCCCGAGATCCTGCAGCGGATCCGCGTCGACGATCCGATGAAATCGAAGCATCTCAAGCACGCCCTCGGACAACTCGCCGAGGAAGGGGTGACCCGCGTCTTCAAGCCCTTGGCGGGCGGCGATTGGATCGTCGGCGTCGTCGGCGCCTTGCAGCTCGACGTGCTGAAGGCGCGGCTCGCTGCCGAGTACGAGCTCGCCACCCGCCTCGATGGCGCACCGTTTCAGGCGGCGCGCTGGCTCGAAGCCGACGATCCCGCCGAGCTCGAGCGCTTCCGCATCAAAACCCCCTCGGCCAGCGCCGAGGACCATGACGGTGTGCCGGTGTTTCTCGCCCGCAACGCCTGGGATCTGCGCACCACGATCGAGGAATGGCCTTCGCTGCGGTTCAAGGAAACCCGCGAGCAGAGTTGACGACCGTGCGCTGCCCGTCAGGCCGGCGCCGGGGCCCCCTCGGTCACGGTTTCGAGCTGACCGACGGTCTCCCGGCCGAACAGCAGCGGGATGAAGGCGCCGATCGTCACCACCGCCAATATCGTGCCAAAGAATATTGTCGCGGAGCCGGTGTGCGGTGCCATCAGGAAGGGTGCCAGCACTCCGGAAAAGACCCGTCCAGTCGACTCGCCAAAGGCATGTCCGCGCCCGCGCAGTGCCGTCGGGAACTGCTCGGAGAGGTAGATCCGGAAGGCGGTAGCCGCCGAGAGCGCGGTGAAGCCGGTCATCAGCGCGCCCGTGACCATCATCACCGTCGCGTAGGGTCCTGCTCGGTGCGCCATCATCATCAGGAAGAGGCCGGGCAGCGAGCCGACGAGGGCATAGAAGATCGTCCAGCGTCGGCCGATGATCTCCATCAGGAAGCCGGTGAAGCCCTTACCCGGTATGCTCGCGGTGAACACCAGCGAACTGATGCCAAAGCTCAAACTTACGGCGGCACCCTGATCGACCAGCGCCTTTGGCAGCAGGACCGAAATCAGAAAAAACGCAGTACCAACGAAGACATAGCTGGAAATCCCGATTGCCGTCCAGCGCAGCTGGCCGCGACGGAACAACGCCCGATAGGGCGGCAGCTCTTCGCGCGTCGTCTGCAGCTTGTCGCCGAGTGCCGCGATCGTCAGCGACGAGACCCGGCTGCCGGCCCGCCGGATCATCCGGTTGACGGTGTCGACCGCCGCCTCGGCGTGGCCTCTGCGCAGATACCACCGCGGACTTTCAGGGATCAGGAAATAGATCAGCGCGGGCATGACGAAGAAGGCGAGCCCGCCGGGCAGCGCCATCAGCCGGAACGCGTTCGGATTGCCGGCGAGGAGATAGCCGACGAAGGGCAGCAAGGCGAACGAGCAGCCGAGCGCCATCTCATAGACGGCGCCGAAGGTGCGCCGATGCCGCGCCGGCATCAGCTCGGCGGCGATCGGGAACGGCGCAAAGACCGCAAAGCCACCCGCAAGCCCGGTCAAGAGACGCACGATGATCAGCTGCTCGCCCGTCTGCACCAGCGTGATCAAGAGGGTGAAGAGGGTGATCCCGGCCACGCCGATCAGCATGATCGTCTTGCGGCTGTAATGATCGGAGATCGCCGAGGCGATGAAGCCGCCGACGCAGATCATCATGGTCGAGGCGACGGCGAGAAAACGAATGTCCGCCGAGCTGAGATCCAACGGCTGCTTCGCCAGCACGAGCAGCGAGCCGGTCATTACCAGGTCGTAGCCGTCGACGAAGCCGACCAGGGCCAGCACGCCGATCAGCATAAAGTGGTAGGGGCTGAACGGGATGCTGTCGAGCTTGCGTCCGAGCACAAAGCTGGCCGGAGCTGCCGCTTCGCCCATCGGGCGGATTTCTGCCATCGTCTCCTCCCGATTCAGCGGCGGATTTTCCCGCTCGCCTCGTCGCCCGATCACCCCGCCTCAGGCCGGCGCCGGGACCGGCTCGGTCACCGTTTCCAGCAGGCCGACGGTCTCGCGGCCAAAGAGCACCGGGATAAAGGCGCCGATCGCTACAACAGCCAGGATCGTGCCGAAAAAGATTGTCGCGGAGCCGGTATGCGGCTCCATCAGGAAGGGTGCCAGCACCCCGGCGAACAAGCGACCGGTCGACTCGCCAAAGGGTTGCCCGCGCCCCCGCAGAGCGGTCGGGAACTGCTCGGAGAGATAGACGCGGCACGCGGTGAACGCAGACAACACGGTGAACCCGGTAATCAACGCACCGGTAACCATGACCACCGTTGCAAGATCTCCGGCGCGATGCGCCATCAGCATCAGGAAGAGGCCGGGCAGGGAGCCGGCAAGCGCATAGAATATCGTCCATCGCCGCCCGATGATCTCCATCAGGAACCCGGTGAAGGCCTTTCCCGGGATGCTCGCAAAGTACACCAGCGAGGTCAGACCGAAGCTCAGGCTGACCGCCGCACCCTGATCGACCAGCGCTTTTGGCAGCAAGACCGAAATCAAAAAATAGGCGGTTCCGGCGCAGACGCCGCTCAGAATGCCGACTGTAGTCCAGCGCAGCTGGCCCCGGGCGAACAATGCCCACAAGGGGGGAAGCTGTCCGGGCTCGGTCCGCTCGCTGCCGCCCAGCGCCTCGACGGTCAGCGGCGGCACGCGATTGCCCGATCGCCTGATCATCTGATTGACAAGGTCGGCCGCCGCCTGGATGTGGCCTCGGCGCAAGTGCCAGCGCGGGCTCTCGGGAATCAGGAAATAGACCAACACCGGCACGACGGTTATCGCCAGTCCGCCCGGCAATGCCAAAAAACGAAACGCCTCGGGGTTGTCGGCGAGCAGGAAGGCGATAAACGGCACCACGGTAAACGAGATCGCCAGGGCCATCTCGTAAACCGCCCCGTAGGTACGCCGGTGCTGCGCCGGCATCAGTTCGGCGGCGATCGGGAACGCCGCCGAGACGGCAAAACCAGCGCCAAACCCGGTGAGCAGACGCACGATGATCAGCTGCTCCGCACTTTGTACGAGCGGGATCAGCAGCGTGCAAAACGTGGTAGCGATCACCCCGACCAGCATCACCGCCTTGCGGCTCCAGTGGTCGGATATTGCCGATGACGCGAAACCGCCGATGCACAGCATGAAAGTCGGGCCGACGGCGAGCCAGCGGATATCGGGCCCGGTCAGATTTAGCGGCACTTTAGCCAGCACCAGCAGCGATCCGGTCAACACCAGATCGTAGCCCTCGATAAATCCGACGAGAGCAAGAATGGCGATGATCAAAACGTGGTAGCCGCTGAACGGGATGCTGTCGAGCTTGCGGCCGAGCGCGAAGCTTGCCGGAGTTGCCGACCTGTCGATAGGGCGAATTTCGGCCATGGCGACCTCCCAGTTGGCTGGACCCGGAGGACCATGCGGGAACACAAAACCGGCGAGGCGGTACGTCGCCTACTCGACGAACGATCTACGCCGTTGCGTTACCGCCGGAGTGGCGCCTCACAAATTCTGGTAGCCGCTTCAGATGCCACCGGGTCGATGCCTCTGCTTGCAATCAAAATTCGGCAGCGGTTTCTTCCGCTCCCTTCGTTGTCCGACCCTTTCGGATCACCCTCAGCCTAGCCCAGCCGAAGGTGGTTGTCACCCGCCAACCGCCCTTCGGTCGCCGTAGCATTCGCTTCGCCGCCGGGACCGGGGAATGGAACGATCTCGGGTTTCGCGACAATCTCGGCCTTGCGCGCTTCGGCGGCGCGTTTCAGCCGGTAGTACGAGCGGATCGTCAGCGGGATCGAACCCAGATAGACGACGCCGACGACCATCAGGGTCGG
>DATEQL010000810.1:0-2653 GCA_035272665.1 Allostellaceae bacterium | reverse complement strand
AGATCGCCGTTCTCGATGACGGGCGGCGCGGTGACGATGTCATCCTTCCAGGTCACGTCGTCGATGTCGATCTCCATGACTTTGAAGTTCGGCACCACGGCGCACATATGCGCGCTGATCAGGGAGCCGAGATGGCCGTTGAAATTATGCGGCGCCACGTTGACCTCGTAGGCGTCGGCCATTGCCGCAATCTTCATCGATTCGAGGATCCCGTTCCAGGCCACGTCGATGATCGCGTAATCGACCGACTGCTGCTCGAAATACGGCCGGAACTGGCGCCTGCCGTACAATGATTCGCAGGACGAGATCGGCGTGCGGGCGGAGCGGCGGATCAACGCCAGGCCCGCCGGGTCGTAGAGGTCGATCTCGAGCCACACGAGGTCGAGCGGCTCCAGGGCTCGCGCCAATTTGATGTAGCCGTCGATCTTGTAATTGAAGTTGGTGTCGAGATGGAGGCCGACATCGCGGCCTGCGCCGCGGCGGAACGCCTCCAGCTGTGCCACCGCAGCATCGACGATGCGGTGGTCGGCGTTGAGCTCGGGAAAGCCCGGCAGGTTGCCGGTGCCGGGGCCGTACATGTAGGGCTTGTCGCGGTCGAAGCGGATCAGGTTGGTTTTCAGCCCTTTGAAGCCCTTGCGCCTGACCTCCTCGCCGAGTGCCACGATGTCGTCGAGCGAGCGCACCGGGTCGACCCCGGCCCATTCTCGGATCCTATCCGCATGGCGGGCGCGATAGGAGCCGCAATGCGACCAGTAGAGCTGCAGGCGGTCGCGCACCGGCCCGCCCAGCATTTCGTAAACCGGCACGCCCAACGCCTTGGCCTTGATGTCGACGAGCGCGTTCTCGATCGCCGCGATCGCCATCTGATTGATCCCGCCGGCGGCCTGCCTGGTCGCAGCGTAGAGATGGGCGCTGTGACGCTCGACCGGGCGCGGGTCCTGCCCGATCAGAAACCGCTCGGCTAGCTGCAGAATGACCCCGGTCAGCCCGCGCGCGCCATAGCCCTCCATGTACTCCGACCAGCCGACGATCCCCTCGTCGGTGGTGATCTTGAGAAACGAATTGACCCGCCAACCGGCATCGCAATGCAGGTCCTCGACCTTGACGATCTTCATCGGCGATCTCCTCGAAAAAACGTTTCACGTTACCAGATGCCCGGCACTCCGCCCAGGCTGCCACCGTCGTTCCGCGGCATCGCCGACGATGGCTGCCGCTTCGTCCCCGTCAGCAACAGGAAAACGTCATCGATTACCGGTAGGCTCGATCAACGCAGGCGGACACGTTGCCACAATCATGCTCGGGATCCCGCTAGTGGCGCGCTACTCTGACGGGCCGGTGGAGAGCGGCTGAGCGCACGATCGCCTCGAAGACGGCAACGCCGTGCAATACCTCCTCGGCGGCGATCGGGAAGGAGCGTTCGCCGTTGATCGCCGCCGCGAAACCCTCGAGCTCGGCAGACAGCGCATTGAAACCCTTGTAGTCGATGATTTCGGGCTCAGGCGCCGCGTGACGGCCGGTTGACGGAGTCTGCGGGACCGGCGTGAAGCGGAATTCGAGGCTCGGCGTCGCGAGCTCAACGCAACCCTTTGTGCCGAACACGGCAAATCGGCTCGTCACCGTCGTTACCAACGAGCAGAACAGGCTTCCGGACATGCCGTTGGCCAGGCCGAGCAAGACGCTGGTGGTATCTTCGAGCTGCGCCATCACCCGCCGCAGGCTGGTGCAGTAAACCTCGTCGATCCGGCCGAACAGATAGATCATTGCATCGAGATTGTGCACACCGGTCGCGGTCATTGCGCCGGCGGGCGCCTCGTGCGGGTCGGCGCGCCAGTAATACTCCTTCGGCATGAAGAGGCCGGCCGGCGCGGTCTGCGCGCTCTCGCAGTGGCCGAGGACGCCGAGGCGGCCGTCCTCTACCCTTGCCTTCAGCTCGACCATCGCAGGGTGGAAGCGTCTGGGGTAGGCTACGCCGAGCACCACCCCGGCACGCGCCACCGCATCGATTGCCGCTTCGGCGCTCTTCATGTCGAGCGTGAACGGCTTTTCGATGAAGACGTGTTTACCGGCGGCCGCCGCCCGCTCGACCTGCGCGCCGTGCTGGCTGTGCGGTGTTGCGAAGACGATAGCATCTATCGCCGAGTCGGCGAGGATCGTATCCAAATCGTCCTCCAGCGTGATGCCGTTCGCCGCACAGAAGGCCTCCGCCGAGGCTCGCGTGCGGGTATGGCCGGCAATGAAGCGGATCTTCGGGCTCCTGCCTTGGACCGATTCGACGAGCGTGCGGCCCCACCGCCCGATGCCGACAATCGCGGCGCGGATCATGGGCGGCCTATTTGGCCGCCAGCATGTCGCGGACTCCGCGCAAGGCTAGATAGTATCCGGGGAGGCCGAAGCCGGTGACCATGCCGTGGCTGACGCGCGCCGTCTCGGATATCGGGCCCCGCCGCACCGGGTTCGAGATATGGATCTCGATCGTCGGAAAGCGCACCTGCGCGATCGCCGCGACCAGCGCGGGATAGCCGGTCGAGTAGCCCGCCGGGTTGAACAGCGCCGCATCGAAGCCGCGGTCGTTTGCCTCGTAGAGCTTGTTGATGACCTCGCCCTCGAGGTTCGAATGAAAAATCTCGATTTCGAGACCGAGTTCGGCAGCATA
>DATEQL010000809.1:0-4689 GCA_035272665.1 Allostellaceae bacterium | reverse complement strand
AAATATTCGTGGGATCGCTCTTCAGAGATGGGCGACGCGACCCACTACCATCACCGCTCGGAGGGGCATACGGACATTTCGCTGCGCGATAGCCATAATCTTATCCGTTACGCGTTCAAAGCACTTCGAGAGGCAGAGTACGCGGCGAGACGCTCCTAGCTCGGAAGATGGATTGCTATATCTTGTAGCTCGATCTTGTAGCTCGGGGTTGCGTGTCCAGAATCCCGTTCTTGTCCGATAAGTGATCTTTTGGAGCGCGACGTGAAGTCGTGTTTTCGATGGTCTGATGGAAGGGCACCCGCGTATGCCCGAGCGCCTCGACGAGGAGGAGCTTGCGGACTGGCACGCTGGCCGCAATGCGGTCCATCAGCTCGCCGCACTGACAATCGGCGCGCGCCTCGCGGTCGCCCACGCATAGTAGGATGCTTGTCGCGGGCGCCGCTACGCCTTGCCTAACCAGGCTAGCTCCGTCGCAGACCCTTTGACGAATCGCACGCGAGAAAACGTTCGCTGACGGCCGCAAGGCCGCGGGCAGAGCGACCGGGCGTCTCGTGTCGCCGACATTTGAGCGCGCTCGCGGCGCATCTTCCATGCGCGCTCGGATCGTCGCAAAATCGTCAGCGGCGCGGGGTCGGTCACGTTGCCTTCGTTTCCTGGCGCACAGCCGGGCACAACATTCTAGGTCAAGCGGGGGGCCGTCGCCGGGGCTAGGCCGCAAGCAGTTCGCTAGTCGGGACGGCGCGCTGGTGCTTTTTAATGTCCGCGACCGCCAGCTTGCGGGCTTTTAAGATCACCTCGCGCAGTTCGCCGAAATCCCTGCACCGGTCGTTGAACGAGATCAGTCCAGTCCATCCGGTCTTCGGGGATCGCTGCATCGCCTTCAGCAGGTAAACGCGGGTCGGCGCGCCATGGAGATTGTGCCCGTCGCGGATGTCGCGCAGCGCGCCGACAAGGCAGCGGTTTCCCGCGCCGTCGTCGAGCTTGCCTTTGATCCAGCGGTCGCCGTCGTCGAAAAATTCGATCAGCAAGTCGAGCACGTCCACGGCTTTTGCGGCACTGTGGGCCTCGCGCGGCATGGTTGCGGCTCTCCCCCTTCCTCCGCCGGCGAGTCTGTCTCACCGGTGCCGTCCATAGCTATAGGATTGCGACGCGGTGCCTTCGTCGGCGGAGATCGCCATGCGGATCAGCGCCGAAAGCGAATGCGAGCCGGTCTTCTTCATCACGGCGGCGCGATGGTTTTCGACCGCGTGTGGTCCTAGCCTCGGGCGGCGAAGCGTTGTCGCAGGCCGCCCAGGATTTTCCCCCGCTGTCGGGGTTCCGCGAGCGTGCTGAGGAATCGCTCGGCCCAGCGGTCGATCGTGTTTGAGGCGAGATGATCGAACATGCACTTGTGCCGTTCCTGCCGTTCAGCAAGGGGCATATCGAGGGCGGATTTGATCGCCGCGGCCATCGCTTCGGGCTCGTGCGGGTTGACGAGAATGGCGCTTTCGAGTTCCTCGGCCGCGCCGGCAAATTGCGAGAGCACCAGGACTCCCGGGTCTTCAGCATCCTGCGCGGCGACGTACTCCTTGGCGACGAGGTTCATGCCGTCGCGCAGCGGCGTTACCAAACCCACCGCAGCCATGCGATAGAGCGTGGCCAGCGTTGCGCGCGAGTAGGCGCGGTTGACATAACGGATCGGCGTCCAGGCTGGCTCGCCATGACGGCCATTGACCTGACCGACAAGCGTGCAGACCGCCTCATTCAGGTCGGCGTATTCGGGCACCTCGGCGCGGGATTTCGGCGTCACTTGGAGATAGGTCACTTGGCCGCACTGTTCAGGATAGGTGTCGAGGAAGTGTCCGAAGGCCTGGATGCGATGGGGGATGCCCTTCGAGTAGTCAAGACGATCGACGCCAAGGATGAGACGCCGGCCGCCGAGGCTGTCGCGCATCTCTTCGGCGAATTTCGATCGCATCGCGTTGCTCGCGACCCGCGCATAGCCCTGGGTGTCGATCGCGATGGGAAAGGCGCGGATTTGGTCGTGGCACCCTTCGCGATCGAACGACGATCGACTGCGATCGGAAATGCCGCCCGGCAATTCGAAATAACGACGGAGATTGTCAGCGTCGTGCTCGGTCTGCACTCCGACAAGGTCGTAATGGCCGAGCGTCCCCAACGTCTCGGCATGTTGCGGCAGCGCCAACAAGATGTCCGGCGGCGGGCACGGGATATGGAGAAAGAAGCCGATCAGGTTGCCGTGGCCGAGCGCCCGCAGCTGCTTAGCAAGCGGCAAAAGATGGTAATCATGCACCCAGATTGCGTCATCCGGGCGAATATACTGAGACAACGCTTCGGCAAAGCGCGCGTTCACCCGCAGGTAACTCCCGAGATCGACCGCGGTAAACTCCGCGAGATCGACGCGGTAATGGAGGATCGGCCACAAAACGCGGTTGGCGAAGCCGTTGTAATATTCCTGAAAGTCGCTCGGCGACAGATCGAGGGTGATGTACGTCCGCTGTGCACTCTCAACCACGGCGGGTTCCAGGCCCGTGCTATCTTCGCTTACCCGTCCGCTCCAGCCGAACCAGATGCCTTCGCGCCGTTTCAATGCGGCGTTGACCGCGATGGCAAGCCCACCGGCCTGGCACGGCCCCTTGGGATCGGGTACCGCGACTCGGTTTGACACCAAGATGAGACGTGGCAACACACAACCTCCCATTTAATCGAAGGGCGCAGGGCCGATTTGACGATGCCTGCGAGATTCGATCACGGATAGCGTCGGAATCTACTTACAGCGGGGTGGCCGATACGACCGCAGTCTCGGCGTAGCGAGCTGACGGCCGGATTATGAGCTTTCGATCTCCCCGATCTGGCGACAACTCTGGATCCGGGCGTCGGCAGACTGCCGCTGTTCGAAACATGCCGCGTCAGATACCGAACCGACCGTCCTTCCCGGAATCATTCTGTTCCTGACCTACTGGTTCCCTGCGCAGTATCGCGCTCGCATGGTTGGCCGTTTCATGGCCGCGATCCCGATTTCGACGGTCATCGGCGCCCCAATCCGGGCTGACCCTTGGCATGGACGGGATTTGGGGGCTCAAGGGCTGGCAATGGCTGTTTCTTTGCGAAGGCCTGCCGACGGTTCCGCGGTCTTGTCGTGATGTTGTACCTTACCAATGGTCCCGAGAAGGCGAGCTCGCTCAAGGCCGATGAGCGCGTCTGGTTGATCGACCGCCTGCGCCGCGAGCGGCCGGTCCGGGAGGCGCATGGAAAACACACCCTGTGGAGGCGCTGGCGCACCCGCGCGATCAAGCTTCGACGAAGGGTCCGCCTTCGACGAAGGGTCCGCCATCCGCTGGAGGCGACCAACGAGGTGCACGTCCCGCTACGACAGCCTGCGGCGTCCCTTTTCGCGCAATCGGCTCGCGGGCCAAAAGAACGGCGCCCGGTTGGGGGAGAACCGGGCGCCTGCTTGTCAGAAGCGCTTGGGGGAAATCCGACGCCGTAGGGGAAAAGGGGCCGCTTTCCGAGAGAACTGTCGTTCTCGCCGCTTCTGAAGCGACCCTAGCCGGCAAAGAGCCTAGCAAGGTAGGTTCGGAAACTACTCAGATCCACCGCTGGAGATCTGCCTTGGCCGAGACACTCCTGGGTCTCGGCGGCTCGGTCCGTTAACTGCGGAAGAACCGATAAGGTGCTGACTCTCTATACATAATCCTGCTAAATCACGGATCAGCTGGGGAATCCGGGTTAACGGTAGACCTTACAGGCGGCGACCCACATCCGATGGATGGAACCCAGGCGGGTGGTGACGGAGTGCTCGTCTGATGGAAGTGTTGGCGAGTTGCTTGATCCTGCATCCGAGCGACATGGCGCAGTCGGGGCATTTCTACGAGTAGGTCCTGGGTCTGCGGATATTCGATGAGTATGGCGACGGCAGCGCGGTGATCGGCGTGGTCTACTTTCTGGGCGGCGGCTTCCTCGAACTGTCCGGCGCCACCCCAGGCCGGGCGAACGGGTTCTCGACGCTCTGGCTCCAGGTGCCGGATGTCAGCCGGGAGGAGATGCGCCTGCGTGGCCTCGGCGTTCCTCTCGGGGGGTCGGCCGCTCGCAAGGCCTGGGGGCTGATCGAACTGCCTTTGGCCGATCCCGATGGCCATGCGGTGATCCTGGTCGAAGTTCCGGCGGACCATTTCCTGCGGCGTCAGCTATAGCGCAGGTCACTCGTGCGGACGCTGCAGCAGAGCGACGAGATCGCCGCCTATATCCTGAGCCCACGCGGCAAGGACCCCGAGCCCTACCATTCTGTCGCTAACCGGCGCTGCCTTCGAGGCTAATGGCGAGGAGCTTCTGCGCCTCAGCCGATGGAGGACGAGCTGGTTCATGGGTACCCTAGCCTGTAGCGGCCTTGATAATCAGGAAAGCGATCCCTCATCGCCTTTTCGGTCGCAAGACTCTTCGCGTAGGCCTTACTGTGGTTGTCGCTGTCCTCGGCACAGGCTGCTCTGTGATCTTCCCAAGCCTGATGATAGGTATCGATCAAAGCATCGTCTCCGAGCCCGGAAGGCTTTTGGCGAATTGATCGACGGCGTGCTGTTGTACGGGAGGTAGCATTTTTAAGAGTCTTTGTCGGGGCGGCGTCTTAACAGAGATGCGGCGACGGGGTCCTGTAATGGCTTGCCGTTCTCGACAACGTCTGCGGCAAGAAAC
>DATEQL010000808.1:0-9531 GCA_035272665.1 Allostellaceae bacterium | reverse complement strand
GCCACCTTCGCCGTGAAGGCCGGTGTGTGGTTCCGGCGCGGTCGTCTCTTCATGGTCTCTCCTGATTCGCAGGCCATAGCGTGCCCGCTGTCAGGCAGAAACTCCACTTATCGCCCTGTCCAAATTTCCGGAGCCGGCTCTCTCGGCGGACGAGAGGGTTTGCTTCGCATCTTCCGGCGCAGTAGCAATTTGTTCACAGATATTGTGACAGTAACGCTACAATGACACATAATAGGGAAACTATAGCTCTCTAATAAAAAACACAAAATACATCAATGGTTTATACGAATTGCTCAAGTTTTAGGCAAAGGCTGGAAACGTCAGGATGGACCGCTTGAACGCCCCTATTCGTGTCAGGTTTTCAACAGAGTTATCCACGCGTTTCGTGGATAGCGTCAAACGCAAGCTTAATAATCATGGATAATAATTTGACGATAATTTGACGGCCTCGAGGACGAGAGATTGACGACCGGAACGTCCGGGGCTGAGAGTCGCCGTGTGTGCCGTGGACAGCGAGCTCGATTAGGGTGGGTTCATTGGGTGCAGAAGCGCCAATGATCAGTACGATACTGCCTCGAGCCTCGAGTGGCCGTGCGCTCGGACTCTGCGCGGCGCGTGTGTCCTACGCTCCATAATGGCTCTCGCGCTGCCCCGCGTAGCATGCGGACAGTCGACTACGGCGCCGCTTGCCTTTCGGACCCAACAGCAGGCTCAGGAGCATTGCCCTGACGATGCCGTCGTCTGGCTCAACCTGCAAAGCTTTACTTATCGGGTCAAGGCGCACGACTCAAATGGCCGTCCGGATTCTGGCCGCTACGCTTGCCGTGGCGAAGCGGACCGGGCCGGCGTGGCCCAGATTCCGAACTAACCGTGGACAACGCTGATACTCGGGAATCTTCGGATCTCTTTACGCGCCGAGCCGTTTGGGCCTAGTGGGATACCGACGGGACCTGCTCGCGATAGCTCCCAAGGAAGGTTTGGAGCGCCGAGACCCGCGTGCCATTTTCAGCCTGCCGAAGATCCCTCGACCGTGGTGGCGAAGCGTCCTCTTGGCCGTTACGGACGCAGTACGAGACCCTCCTGGGCCACGATCGTGCCGGGTCGGGCAGTTGCCGCATCGATGGCTACCCGGTCCATGAAGTCATCGTCGTGACCGGGGTCGTGGTGGAAGATCACCAAGGTCTTTACCCCGGCCGCATTGGCGAGGCGCACACCCTCCTCCCAGGTCGAATGGCCCCAATCCCGGTGGGTCGGGTATTCGGCGTCGGTATAGGAGGCGTCGTAGATCATCACGTCGGCGCCGTCGATCAGCTTCAAGACATCGGCATCCAGCCCGTCGCGCCGATGTTCCGTATCCGTGATATAGGCGACGACCTTGCCGCCATATTCGATGCGATAGCCGGTGGCCTCGTTCGGATGATTGAGCGACCCGGTGCTGACACGGACTCCGGGACGCGGAACCAGAATCTCGCCGGCGGTAAAATCAACGAACTCGATCTTGGCGGTGAAGATCCCCATCGGGATCGGGAATAGCGGGGCGATCATCATATTGTTGAGCACGGCTTCGATGCCCTTGCCGTTCAGATGACCGGCCCAGATCCGTATTCTGCTGCGCGCATCATAGCACGGAGCAAAGAACGGCAATCCGCAGATGTGGTCGAAATGCGTGTGACTGTAGAACAGGTCCAGCTCGACCGGCTGGCCCGTATTCATCAGCTCGTTGCCGAGCAGGCGCAGCCCGGTTCCGCCATCGAGGACCATCAGGTGGTCCCCGCACCGGATCTCGACGCACGAGGTGTTGCCGCCGTAGCGGACGGTATCGGGGCCCGGGCAGGCGATGCTGCCCCGCACACCCCAGAACCGTACCGTGTAATCCGAATGGACCAAGGTCCGAACCCCGTCCTGCTCCTCCACTATATCGTCGAGGTTCGGTCAAAAAGCTATACGGACCGCTTCCCCTAACCCGGCTCTTGGCGAAATTTTTGGAGAACTTTCTCTAAACCTGACGTTAACCGGTGGCGCGTTATCAAGGCCTCACCGCTCACTCAGACAGAAAGTTCTCCCATGTCCGAGGCCGATTACGAAGCTGCGGTAGCCGCGTTCCTGCGCACCAAGGGTGTCACGCGGTGCCCGACGGTGTGTGTGGTTCCGACCCAAGCAACCGTTGCCGAGGCGGACCGGGCCGCCTATCGCGATTACGTTGCCGCAAGAGAAGCCGCGCGTCTCGAAAAACTCAAAGCGCTTCAGCAGATCCTGCATCTCGCGCCGCCGCCACCTATGTAACGGCAGACCCCTTCGGCAGCGTGCGCCCTGTGGCGTACCGCGCCGGCGGGTGGGAGGGTTTGCGTGCCGATGAATCCGATGAGCGCGCGCGAAGTTTCGGTCCGTTGCTGCATCGTCGGCGGGGGCCCGGCCGGGATGATGCTGGGGTTGTTGCTGGCCCGAGCCGGGATCGCCGTCCTGGTCCTCGAAAAGCATGTCGACTTCCTACGCGACTTCCGCGGCGATACGATCCACCCGTCGACGCTCGAAGTCATGCACGAGCTCGGCCTTCTCGAGGAATTCCTGCAGCGACCGCATCAGGAAGTGCGGACGCTTGGCGCGCAGATCGGCGACGGCTTTCTGCAGCTCGCCGATTTTTCGCATCTTCCGACCCATTGCCGGTTCATCGCTTTGATGCCGCAATGGGATTTCTTGAACTTCATCGCCGAGCAAGCGAAACGCTTTCCGGCGTTCCGCCTCGAGATGGAAGCCGAGGTAACGGCTCTGGTCGAAGAGGGCGGACGCGTGACCGGGGTGCGGGCAAAGACTCCACGGGGAAGCTTGACGGTTCGCGCCGACCTGATCGTCGGCGCCGATGGGCGCCATTCGGTCATGCGGGAGAAGGCCGGCCTCGAGACCGTTGATCTCGGTGCTCCGATGGACGTGCTGTGGCTGCGCCTGTCGCGGTATCCCAGCAATCCGGGACAGACGTTGGGGCGGGTCGATGCCGGCCGCATCCTGGTGATGCTCAATCGCGAGGACTACTGGCAATGCGCGTTTGTGATCCCGAAAGGTGGGTTCGATCAAATTCACCGCGACGGCTTGGAGTCCTTTCGCGAGGAGATCGCGCGCCTCGCCCCTTATCTGCGCGATCGCGTGGGTGGGCTCGGTGATTGGTCCGACATCAAGTTGCTGACTGTCTCGGTGGATCGCTTGCGTATTTGGCACCGACCCGGCCTGCTGTGCATCGGTGATGCGGCTCACGCCATGTCTCCGATCGGCGGCGTCGGCATAAATCTGGCGATCCAGGACGCCGTTGCGGCGGCCAACATCCTGGCTCCACGCTTTATAAGAGGAGCCGTTAGCGAGGAGGACCTGCGGTCAGTCCAGCATCGCCGAGAGTTCCCGACCCGGGCAACGCAGCAGCTTCAGCTGTTCGTCCAGAACCGGGTGATCGGCCGCGTTCTCCAGAGCACCGGGTCGCTCTCACCGCCGTTGCCTTTGCGCCTTCTCGGGCGGTGGCCGCTCCTGCGCCGGATTCCCGCCCGCGTGATCGGCCTCGGTTTTCGCCCCGAACACGTCAATCTGCCAGCCGCAGCGTGATGGCGGGCGGGGATTGCTTCTAAACTTTCCCAACGAATAAGACCCCGACCTTCTCCGGACCAAGAGCGAGGTTCCGCGGACCCGCCCGAGTGTTGGCCCATCCTCAGCCCAATACGCAATTCCTGCCCCAAGAGCCCATTACTTCTTCCGTGAGTCTTTAAAAAATTGGTGCCGGGTGAGGGATTCGAACCCCCGACCTTCGGTTTACAAAACCGCTGCACTGCCACTGTGCTAACCCGGCTTATTTGTTTGATATACAACGGCTATTCCGACTCCTCGTTTTGGCCAAATTAGCAGTTGCTACCAAATTTGCTACCGAACGGCCTCATTTCTGTCCGACAAGGGTCTTTATAGCACCCCGAAGCGCCGCGTCGAGACGGCTGGCGGCATCCTCTTGCATCGTCGCCGTGACGTGGCTGTAAAGGTCGAGTGTGGTGCTGATCGTTGAATGTCCAAGCCGTTCCTGTGCGACTTTGGGATGCACCCCGGCGAGCAAAAGCTGGGTCGCGTGGCTTTGGCGAAGGTCGTGAAGCGGACCCGCGGGAAGTCCTTCAACCGGGCGAGGAACCTCGGGAACTCACGGGTCAGGCTTTGCGGCTGTAATGGCTCGCCATCGCGACGGGCACAAACCAGCGTGTCACCGGTCTGCCGCACCCCGAGCAAGAGGAGGCTTTCGGCCTGCTCCCGTTTCAACCGCCGGAGTTCCATAACAGCGAAGCTCGGGAGCGTGATGGCACGGGCGCGATCGGTCTTCGGTGACTTAAACCGCAATCCCGACTTGGTCTGCTCCAGGCTCTCGACGATCCGGACCGTGCCACGGTCGAGATCCACGTTGCGCCAGCGGAGCGCCAGGGCTTCGCCGCGCCTCGCGCCGGTGGCAAGCGCGATCAGCACCGGCCAATAGATGTGCGAATGCCGCACCGCATCGAGCAGCCGCGCCGATTGCTCGGCCGTGAGTGTTGCCATTTCGCGACGTTCAACCTTGGGCAGCCGCTTGCGGAACGCACCGCACGGGTTGCGCGCGTTTAGCTGCTGCTCCTCGGCGCGGCCGAGTGCGGCGCCGAGGATGCGGTGAAATGTGCCGTCGGGTTCGAGGCGAAAGCCCGCCCGGCTTGCGGCGTCCTGAATGTGCACCGGTGCGAGCTTTGACAGTTGCAGGTTCCCAAGCGTCGGGGCGAGGAAGCTGTTGACGATTTCGGCATAGCTGCTCGGCCGTCCTCGGCGTGACTTCCTGGCGGGTAGCGTCTAGCCAAGTCTTCCACCATTCGCGTACCGTGATTCGGTTCGGATCGATGTGCTCGCCGGTATCGAGCGCACGGAGCAACCGGCGCAACTCGCGCTCGGCTTCCTTGCGAGGGCCTCTCACGGTCACGGTGGCGATGCGCCGCTTGCCGGCGGCGAGATCGGCTCCGAGGCTGTAGCGCAGCTCGAAAGAGCCGGGCGAGCGGCTCGCGGATATGACCAGTCCGGCGCATTTCTCACTCTCCCTTGCTTCGTCTCCGGCTGTTGTAGGAAACCCGATGCTCGTCAGAGCAGAACTTGGCATCACGTCGCCGACCGGTTCCGACACCGGTTTCAAACCATCGCGCCGAGAGCGGGTAGCGATCGTTTTCGATGATGTTGTTGAGTTCCCTGAGGAGGGCCGCAGCCTCCTCGTCATCTAGGCCCGCATTCCCCGGATAAGGGCGGCGATTTTGACCGCGCTCGCGACGTTTCTGGGTTAGAATTCAATACCTTGCGGGGGGATCAAACGGAGCACCGATGGCGCCTAAATTATCTCGCACCCAGCTCGGGGAATGTGAGGGCTGAGCCTTGTAAAGCCGCATTCAGCGATAACAACCAATCTTCCAAGCGTTTTACTGACCGCAGGCGATAAGTTAGACTTTAAATCTGGAGAAGCAGTCCCTGAACCCAGTTTATTATTACCGTCTTGAACCGGGCTGCTATACCGCGTAATTGTTTTGCTTTATCGACTCCGATATGTACTATCAAATTATATAGGCCGCCGTCGTCCTTCAGCGGGATCACTGAGCCAGAGAGCTCGTTGCCCAGTAGCGTCGCCGGCGTCGCCGTAAGGTTCCACAGCAGGGCGGTCTGGTAGCTGCCGTCGTTGCGAAAATTGTTGTTGGTGATCGTGATCTCCGGCGTCGACTGGGTGACGCCCCCGGCGCCGATCGCGATCGCGGCCTTGTGATTCTCCGACTTTGGGCCTTTTTCGAGGGTGTTGTCGCGCACGATGAGCGCGCCGCCGTTAGGGACTTCGATCAAATAGCTCGATGTACCTTCCGGGCCGTCCGTGATGGTGCAGCCGATCACTTCGGTGCGCAGTGCCCCGGATTTGATCGAATGAGCCTGCCGGGTGTTGGAGAAATGCGAATTCTCGACGCGTACCAAATCGACGTTTCCGATATAAATCCCGTGTGCGCATGCTCCTGCGCAAGTGCCGTTCCTGTCAAAGTCGCTGTTGCGGATCGTGACCGTGGTTCCCGGTGCACCGCCGAGGATACCGTTTTGATTGTCGATAAATTTGACTGTGTCCACTGTCAGACTGCCCTTAACCAGGCGAATACCCGCCCCGTTCATGTCGGGCACGCGGGAGCGTGTCAGGGTTAGGTTCCGCACCGTCGTGTTATCACCCCAAATGACAAGAAGTCCCATTCCGTTGCAGGTCTTGTCGGTGATGACAACGCCGGGGGCGGTACCCTCAATCACGAGGTCGTCGGCCCGCCAGACCGCGCAGTCGAAATATTGTCCCGGCTCGATTTCGATTTGATCGCCATTCTTGGCAACCGCCGCCGCTGCCGATGGAGCCTTGTAAGTCTGACTGGGACCGACCTTGAGCGTGGCGCCGGAGCTGGGATTCGCAATCGCAATTCCGGTCAGGATCAGTACAGGAAGCGGCGCTTTCGCTATGGTCATCCTTAGCCGACATTCCCCAGATTCCGGGGGTGTTGCAGGCAATTTTCCGTCTCATCGAACCGCACTGCAAGGAAATTCAATCGCAGACTGACTGTGCCGGCAGCGCTAATTTTCGGCCACCCCCTCCGCCTTGCCCGGATTTTTCCCAAGTAGGCTGAGGAACCGGGAAGGATACGGAACCGCCTCGCCCCTGTGGGTTGCTGCCTGGGCGTCAGCGGCAGAGCGTCTCCCCAGGTTCATCAGCGGAACCAGGCTCTGGCCGCCGGCCAGGATTTTCGTCTCGCTGCTGACCTGGGCCAGCGCGGCGAGGACGCCGTCCAAATCGACGGGGGCGAAGGTACTCGAAGGGCGACGGTTTCATGATTCCTCCCTCGGAGCTTGCGGCGTTCCATCGCCGTCTCCGCCCGTTAGGTGCAGATGATCAGGCCCTCGAACGCGCTGGGGTCAAGCGGTGCTCAGAGCCGGTTCCGCCTCCGTGCTCATCGGCTTCCAAAACCCAGTTGTCGATCCGAAGTCGCGGCATCCTTTGGAACTCGCGAACATTATTGGTGACGAGTGTCAAACCTTCGCTGCGCGCATGGGCCGCGATCAGCATATCGTATGCTCCGCAGGGCCAGCCAACCCGGGCCAACTCAGCCCGTATCTGGCCGAAATGCGCCGCGGCTTTCGCCGAAAACAGCAACACCTCGAGCCTGGCCGCGAACTGTTCGACCGCTTGAAGGTTCTGGCTCCGGCGCGCCGATTTCTCGACGCCGTAAAGCAGCTCACCGAGAGTGATCGTCGAGATGCAGAGCGCCTCGGCGAGCTGATCAAATCGCTCGCGCAGGGCATCCGGACGGTTTTTGATCCCGTAGATGCAGATGTTCGTATCGAGCATATATTCCAGCATCAGAGCGGCTCGCGCTCCTCCGCCGACGGCTGATCGCGCTCGTTCACGAAATCTTCGGAGACCTGCAGTCCGTTCACAAAGAACTCGTCCCAACGCCGACCAACCGGGGTAATCAAGCGGCTGTTGCCGAGCCGGCTGACCTCTACCTGATGCACCCCCTCGGGGAACGCCACCGCCTTGGGGAGCCACACGGCCTGGCTTCGATTGCTGACAAAGACGGTCGAGCGAGCCATTCCCAACCTCGTATATCCATGTGAGATATCCATTAGAAACGCTGAGGCAGCGTTCAAGGAGGACCGTGGGGTCGGGCCCCCGAGCCGTCGCGGGTTCTTGCCTCCCGTTGGTATGGCAACTACAAATCGACCACGGAGCATAGAAGCGCCTCGATGGTAGGAGACGCCCGTGGTTGCGGTGATCGAAGAGAAGGAGAGCGCCGGCGCCGCCCAGTACATCGAGTTCAAGGTCTGCCGGAGCCCCACCGACCCCGATCGCATTCTGGGGAGTTGGCGCTTTTCCGCGGGCGGGCTCGTCGCGACAGTCATTGACCAGAGCAGGCTCGGCACTACCGTTGAGACCGAGTTTCGGCACGTCTTGGACTGCGCCGATCAGCACGGCATACCTTTCGTCTGGGTCAACGACCCGGACGAATTATTTCCACCCTTCAACCGGCCGTAAAATCAAAGGGTGGTCAGGACCTCACTGCGGCGCCTTGGCCAAGAGGTGCGAAAGACCGACCCGTTGGCGCCCCGGCGACAAAACGCGGCCAGGTAGTACGACGGGCGGTTTGCCGCGGCCGACGATCAGAGTGCCGGGACCATTGACCAACATCTCCCCCTTCGCGGTCGCGCCCGTCGGCGTTGATGGCCGCGTGATCAGGAGGTCCTGCAACCCCCGTTCATCGAGGTCCCAGTTGCGCACCGGCCCGGTGTCGAGATGGATAAAACCAGAATTCGGGTACCAACCGACCCCGCCACGCCGCATCGCGCGCGCCGCCTCTACCGCATCGGGAAGCCGGGCGGCGAACCGCACGTCAAGCGCACGGCCGTAAAGATGCTGACTGTTTTCGGCGACTCCGAAGGTCGTGCGCGCGAGCATCGCGTTGGTTTCGAGCGAACGAAAGGCCGACAGTACAATCGCACTCGTCTGGCCAGTGGCAGCCATGACACTGGCGAGAAAGTCGATGACGCCAATATCGATGTTGGTTATCCGGCCCGAATGTTGGTCGCGCAAGAAGATGCACAACTCGTCCATCACCTGCGCGATCGGACCTTTGGCATCGCGATAGATGCCATCGAAGGCCGCTCCCGTATGGGCATCGAGAAGCCGCAATCTGAACCACCCGGATGCCACTGGCGTTGCCCATGCACGACAGGGTTGTACGCTGAGTAGCCCGGCCGCGTTCAACAGGAAACGCCGTCTGTTCATACCCCGATTCTAGGCGAAGGATCGCGCAGCCATCCGCCCCCGTTCGCCGCGGCCGACATTCTCAGCCACCGTCCGGCCCGTAGAGCTGTAACTCCTGCACACGCTCCTTTATCGCCGACAGGTCGGCGTCCACCGTCAGCACGCGGATGATCGTGCCCTTGTCCCGCCGCCACGGCCCTTCCATGGCCTCAGGAGCCTCCGCAAAGCATCGCGCTGGCCGATCATGCCGGCGTCGGACTACGCTGCTGTCTCGTCATACCGGCGAAGGCCGGTACCGATGGTTGGGATAGGTCCCGGCCTTTGCCGGAAGATAAGGAAAATATTTCGTTCTCAGTGGAAAGCTCGACATCGGCATCGTGATCATCCTGATCCGGTAAGGTGACAGCGCTCGATCAGTCGCCGTAGGCCGGGGTGCTGCGGGCGAGGCTGCCATAGAGGTTGAGCATGCGACCGCGCCACGCCTTGACCGGATCATCGGAAGCCAGCAATTCGAAATCGCTGATCGCGCGCGCCCATTGGAAGGCGCCGAAGACGATGTAATCGGCATAGGCGGGCGCTTTGCCGGAAATGAAATCCTGCCGCTCGACGGTGCGGCGCAGCGGATCGAGGCTGGCCCGAAACGCCGGCACCCGCGCCTCCCGATCGCGCACGACCTCCTCCAAGGTCCTGCCAAAGCGCTCCTCGCGCGACCGGCGGAAATAGTCCTGATCCTG